>NZ_JBXYJE010000020.1:0-28901 GCF_057396285.1 Psychrobacter sp. CX97
TACTATTAGTCTTTAACAGTAGAGACAACACCAGCACCAACCGTACGGCCACCTTCACGGATAGCGAAGCGTAAGCCTTTGTCCATAGCGATTGGATGGATAAGCTCTACGCCCATCTCTACGTTATCGCCTGGCATAACCATCTCTGTACCTTCTTCTAACTGAATGGCACCAGTTACGTCAGTCGTACGGAAGTAAAACTGCGGACGGTATCCATTTAAGAATGGAGTGTGACGACCACCTTCTTCTTTTGATAATACGTATACTTCTGCGTCAAACTTGGTATGCGGTGTGATTGAACCTGGTTTTGCTAGTACTTGACCACGTTGTACTTCTTCTCGCTTAGTACCACGTAGTAGTACACCACAGTTCTCGCCTGCACGACCTTCGTCTAGTAGCTTACGGAACATCTCTACACCTGTACAGGTGGTTTTTTGAGTGTCTTTGATACCAACGATTTCAATCTCGTCGCCTACTTTTACGATACCTGATTCAACACGTCCGGTTACTACGGTTCCACGACCTGAGATTGAGAATACGTCTTCGATAGGCATTAGGAATGGCTTATCTACGTCACGTTCTGGTTCTGGTATGTAGGTGTCAAGGGTATTGAGTAGTTCTAGTACGGCTGGTTCGCCATAGGGGCCGTCGCTACCGTTTAGGGCTTCTAGGGCTGAGCCTTTGATGATTGGGGTATCATCGCCTGGGAAGTCATAGTCTGATAGTAGTTCACGTACTTCCATTTCTACTAGTTCTAATAGTTCTTCGTCGTCTACCATGTCACATTTGTTCATGAAGACCAAAATGTATGGTACGCCTACCTGACGTGATAATAAGATATGTTCACGGGTTTGTGGCATTGGGCCGTCTGTGGCTGATACGACTAAAATTGCGCCGTCCATTTGGGCTGCACCGGTAATCATGTTTTTTACGTAGTCGGCGTGACCTGGGCAGTCTACGTGAGCGTAGTGACGTGCTTCTGTGTCATATTCGATGTGTGAGGTGTTAATTGTGATACCACGTGCTTTTTCTTCTGGGGCACTGTCAATAGCTGCGTAGTCTTTTGCTTCGCCGCCTGATGTTTTTGCTGCTACGGTTGCTATAGCGGCTGTTAGGGTCGTTTTACCGTGGTCAACGTGGCCGATTGTACCTACGTTCACGTGTGGTTTGTTTCGTTCGAACTTGGCCTTTGCCATGAGTGTGTCCTCTTAAAATCTAAATATAATTGAGACTAGTTTTAGCAATCAAATTCTTAAATAGATTAGAACTGAATAGACTAAAAAACGTCTGTTTGATTTAATAGTTATAAAACTAAGTATTACTAAATATAAAAGTAGAGGCAAATAATATAAGAAAATAGGGTTAAATAACAAGCCCCTGATACTTAATTAGCTATAAAAATATAAATCAATTTAAATATCATACATTAAGATCAGGAACTTAAGTAACTCAAATTATACGCATTCGCCAATATTAAAAATTAGTGACTACAAGTCGTCGTCATCTTTACCATTGAATTTTTTCATAATTTCTTCTGCGACAGACTTAGGTGTCTCTGCATACTTCTGGAATTCCATTGAGTATGTAGCACGGCCTTGAGACTGCGAACGAAGGTTAGTAGCATAACCAAACATTTCCGCTAAAGGAACTTCAGCGCGAATTTGTTTAGTACCACCTGGTAAGTCATCCATACCTTGAACCATACCACGACGACGGTTTAAATCGCCCATGATATCACCCATATATTCTTCAGGTGTTTCAACTTCCACCTTCATAAGGGGCTCAAGTAAGACAGGATTAGCATTCATAAAGCCTTTCTTGAATGCAATAGAACCTGCCATTTTGAACGATAATTCATCAGAATCCACGTCATGATAAGAACCGTCATACAATGTGGCTTTAACACCAACAATTGGATAACCCGCTAAAATACCATTCTTCATGCGCTCTTGAATACCCTTATCAACAGCACCATGAAATTCTTTCGGTACAACACCACCAACAATCTCTTCAGCGAATTCATAATCTACATCGCCATCAAGATCAAGTGGCTCAAGTTTTAACCAAACGTGACCGAACTTACCACGACCACCTGTCTGACGAACAAATTTACCTTCTTGCTCAACAGTTGCACGAATTGTTTCACGATAAGCAACCTGCGGTGCACCAATGTTAGCTTCTACTTTAAATTCACGCTTCATACGGTCAACAAGAATTTCTAAGTGAAGCTCACCCATACCGCTAATAATGGTTTGACCAGACTCTTCATCAGTATGCACACGGAACGATGGATCTTCTTTTGCCAAACGACCAAGGGCTGTAGACATTTTTTCTTGGTCAGCTTTGGTTTTTGGTTCAACTGCAAGGCTAATAACTGGATCTGGGAACTCCATACGCTCTAATGTGATGGCTTCTTTTTCATCACACAAAGTGTCGCCCGTACCAACATCTTTCATACCAACTAAAGCAGCGATGTCGCCCGCACGTATTTCTTCAAGTGTCTTTTGAGAGTTAGCATGCATCTCAACGATACGGCCAATACGTTCACGTTTCATCTTAACAGGGTTGTAAACGCTATCACCTTGGTTGATAACACCTGAATAAACCCGTACGAAAGTTAAATTACCTACGAACTTGTCATTCATAACTTTAAATGCAAGTGCAGCGAATGGTGCTTCATCAGACGCTTCACGAGTACCTTCAGTTTCATCCTTATCATTAAGGATACCAGCGATAGCGGGAACATCAGGAGGTGCCGGCATATAGCGAATAACAGCATCCAACATTTTTTGTACGCCTTTGTTTTTAAAGGCAGTACCACAAAGCATTGGAATAATTTCGTTATCAATTGTACGCTGACGAATCGCCGAATAAATCTCATCATCTGAAAGCTCTTCGCCTTCAAGATATTTATTCATTAATTCTTCATTCGCTTCAGCAGCAGTTTCAACTAAGTTACTGCGCCATTCAATAGCTTTATCCATTAATTCAGCTGGAACGTCACGCTCTTCAAATTTCATACCTTGAGATTCAGAATCCCAATAGATAGCTTTCATCGTGATTAGATCAACCACACCTTCAAAGTTATCTTCTTTACCAATTGGAATAACAACCGGTACAGCATTGCCGCCAAGACGTGTTTTAACCTGCTCAACGACACGATAGAAGTCCGCACCAACACGATCCATTTTGTTCACGAAAGCTAAGCGAGGTACTTTATACTTGTTAGCTTGGCGCCATACCGTTTCTGACTGAGGCTGCACACCACCAACCGCACAATAAACCATACACGCACCATCAAGTACACGCATCGACCGCTCTACTTCGATCGTGAAGTCAACGTGACCTGGGGTGTCAATGATATTGATGCGGTGCTCAGGAAATTGTTGAGCCATTCCAGACCAGAAACATGTTGTTGCAGCGGATGTAATGGTAATACCACGTTCCTGCTCTTGTTCCATCCAGTCCATTGTGGCTGCGCCATCGTGCACTTCACCAATCTGGTGACTAACGCCAGTATAGTACAAAATACGTTCTGTAGTTGTCGTTTTACCAGCATCAATGTGGGCCGAAATACCAATGTTACGATATCGGTTTAGGGGGGTTGTTCGTGCCATAATAGTTTCCTAATGGAATGTCTTTATAAATTTATTTCGTATCAAGATTTATTAATATGTAATTTATTAGAATAGCGTTTTAGGATGACGTTTTTATGACCGCATTAATAGCTACGATAACCGGCTAACTTTATTGTCAATCACTGAATTATCAAGTACTGACTCGTTATCATTATTCGTAGTCTTGCCAGATTATCTAAGTCAACCAGCTTAACTTAATGCCAGCTTAACTATATGATAGTTATTCATCTACGCAAACTCTTTAATTACACTTAATATCCTAACTCTTATTGCTACTTATATTGCTACTTAGCTACTTATTACATTGCTATATACATCTTAACTACTTAAGTTTCAGCTACTCACATTACCACCGAAATATTCAGTTTACCAAAAAGGCAGGATAATAAACCGACTGGTAATGTAATGATAAGATGGCTGCTAATACTAAACTATCAACAGCTAATTTTGTAAAATGATCTTAAATATGTGCTGCTTAGTTAACAAAACCTAAGCAACACATAGACTTACTGTTAATCAAAACTTTAGTTAAGATTTGATTAAGCTTCGAATTAAAAACGATAATGAGAAAACGCTTTGTTAGCATCAGCCATACGGTGAACTTCATCACGTTTTTTCATAGCAGCGCCTTTACCTTCATGAGCATCAGCAAGCTCACCGGCTAAACGGTGTGCCATAGATTTCTCAGAACGCTTAGCAGCAGCCTCAGCAAGCCAGCGCATTGCTAAAGCAGTACGACGGGAGGGGCGTACTTCCATAGGAACTTGATACGTAGCACCACCAACACGGCGAGCTTTAACCTCAACCATTGGGCGAACGTTTTCAAGCACTTCTTCAAAGAATGCAACTGGATCTTCAATGCTACGCTTTTCAGCAACCAATTCTAATGCACCGTAAACAATACGTTCAGCAGTAGATTTTTTACCATGACTCATTACATGGTTGATGAATTTAGCAATAGTTTGGCTACCAAACTTAGGATCTGGAAGGATCTCACGGGTAGCGACGACGCGACGTCTTGGCATAATAAATTTCCTTGTCTTCAGGGTTGTCTGGCATTCA
This sequence comes from Psychrobacter sp. CX97, assembly GCF_057396285.1. NCBI lineage: Bacteria > Pseudomonadati > Pseudomonadota > Gammaproteobacteria > Moraxellales > Moraxellaceae > Psychrobacter > Psychrobacter sp. CX97. The sequence continues at coordinate 4,701 of NZ_JBXYJE010000020.1, forward strand.
TAACACTATTCATTAGTCATGATTTAACTTATTCATTATTACTAATAAAGGTTACCAGCCAGCCTTACTGCATAGTGGTATGTGAGCTAATGCCACACCAAACCTATGCATAATAATAGTTAATGTGCTGATTAAGATTTTGGCTTCTTAGCACCATACTTTGAGCGACCTTGCTTACGGTCTTTCACGCCTGCACAGTCAAGTGCACCGCGAACCGTATGGTAACGTACGCCAGGTAAGTCTTTTACACGACCACCACGGATTAGTACAACACTATGCTCTTGTAAGTTGTGACCTTCACCACCAATGTAGCTCGATACTTCGAACCCTGAGGTTAAACGGACTCGACATACTTTGCGCATGGCTGAGTTTGGTTTTTTAGGCGTGGTGGTATAGACACGAGTACATACACCGCGGCGTTGAGGACAAGCTTGTAGCGCAGGAACGCCAGACTTTTCCTTTAATACTTTACGACCCTTTCGAATCAATTGGTTAGTTGTTGCCATAAGGCATCCTTCTCCCGTTTGTTAAATACAAAAAAATGGGCATTACATCCTCAGCTTTAAAATGGCATATATTCTAAGTTTTAAATAAAACGACATGCTTATTTTAAGCTTCGGCATCCCCAATTTTCGGACACTACATTCTATAGACTTTAACTCAAAAATTCAAGTGCATGATACTTTTGTTTTGTGGTTAAAATATGCTGTAACCCTTATTCATAATTTCATATGCATTATAAGCAACAAACAAACTTTTATTTAACTGATATTAGAAATAGCGGATACGAATGCATATTTGGTATAACGTATAAAAAGGTATCCCGAAAAATTACTCACTATCATCAATAGTCTGTTAATTAATATTAACTAATGCGATTATTAACTATCATACATGACACTCGATAACATATTCATATAAATTTTGGCTAGTTTATTACCGTTAAATTGCATTAAAGTGAGGTTCAAACTAGTTCTTCATAATGGGGTAAGGGCACTGCTTATTATCCGTTTTATTTGTAGGTGTTCCTAGATTTACTTCTATGCTTAAAGCAACTTAAATCTATTTGATGGACACTTAAGTTTGATTTTAAACTTTAATTAGCAAGGGCTAAAGAGTAGTACCCTTATAGTAAGATATCTTTATGTCCTGATAACCCTATGAATCATTAGGTTTGTGATAAACTTAGTTTAATCAACAAAATATTGTTCAAAATTTTTTGTAACTGTTTAACCATAAGCGATATTGATATGACTGACAACAAAGATGAATTAGAAAAGCAGCAGAGCCACTCTCTGACTAGTACCCCTTCCTCTAATAATGAAGATACTAACTTTGTAACCCCAAGTGAAGACATCCGAATTACCACAGGGAGTAAAGTAGTACTGCACTTCGAAGTTTCGCTCGAAAATGGGACTATTATTGATTCCACTTTTACGCGCAGTGAGCCAGTAAGTCTCACTATCGGCGATGGTAGTTTACTACCAGGGTTTGAAAAGGTGCTAAACAACTTACGTGCGGGCGATATGCGCACATCTCATCTCAAACCAGAACAAGCATTTGGGGAGTGGAATGCAGACAATGTGCAAATCTTCAGTAAGGCTCAATTTGTGACGACCCATGCTGAACCAGAAGTTGGTATGATGCTGGAGTTTGAAGATAAAGGAAAAAACACCTTGCCAGGGGTTGTCAGTAAAGTGAATGAAGACGATATTGAGGTTGATTTTAACCATCCCTTAGCCGGCCAATCCATTTTGTTTAAAGTGCAGATTTTCAGAGTAACCCCCTCAGGTCAAACTGGCCTGCAAATTATGTAGGTTTTTCAACTCCTCTAGGCTTTCGTCTATACTTTAAAATAGACAGTAACTAAGAAATAGGATTGTGATATGAAATACACCACTTTACCTCAATTAGGCGATAACGTTTCTAAGATCTGCCTAGGCACTATGAATTGGGGTCAACAGAACACGGAAGCAGACGCTCATCAACAAATGGATTTTGCCCTAGAAAATGGGGTTAACTTTTGGGATACTGCTGAGATGTACCCCTCTCCAGTAGACAAAGAAAAAATTGGAGATACGGAACGCTTTATGGGCACTTGGTTTGCCAAAACTCAAAAACGCAAAGATGTCGTTCTCGCCAGCAAAATATCTCCCTTAAGTTTTTTAAGGGAAGGTCAAACTCGTTTTAACGCCAAACATATTAGTGAAGCAATAGAGGGCAACCTCAAACGATTACAAACTGATTACATAGATATTTACCAGCTACATTGGCCAGAACGTCGTACCAACTGCTTTGGCAAACGTGGCTATACACAAGAGATGGCGGAACAAGATTTAAACCAATTGACGCCTTTTTTAGAAACCATTGAAGCATTAAATAATGAAATTAAAAAAGGACGTATCAGAGCTTACGGTTTGTCTAATGACACTCCTTGGGGCGTTATGCGCTATTTATGGGAGGCTGAAAAAAATGGCTTAAAAGCTCCGATAACGATTCAAAACCCATACAGTCTTCTAAACCGTATCTATGAAATTGGGTTGGCTGAAATATCGCATCGAGAAAATATTGGACTACTGGCCTACTCTCCTCTGGGGTTTGGGGTGCTATCGGGTAAATACCTAGGTGGTTGTCGTCCTGAAGGGGCACGCTTAACCATTTACGACAACTATTTACGCTACATTACCGATGAGGCACAATGGCCAACTGAACAATATGCCAAAATTGCTAAAGAGGCCGGCCTAAACATGGCGCAAATGGCACTGGCCTTTGTTAACTCACGTCACTTCGTAACCAGTAACATTATTGGAGCGACCAATATTGAACAACTTAAAGCCAATATTGACAGTATAAATATTGAATTAACTCAAGATATATTAGATGCTATTGATGACATTCATAAGCAGCAACCCAATCCTTCACCATAGCGTATATTTATACGGTATTGTCAGCTTCTTACGTAAAAGCAAAACCTCGCTGCCTATATCAAGTGAGGTTTTATTTTATATTGAGATAACCTCATCAACTAAAGCGTTAAAAGTCAAAAGCTTCAAATGTCTTGATCAGGGCTTTAAGTTTAAAACGCTTAAGCATTTAGCTTTTTTCACTGAAGCTTTTTTACTAAATCTATTGTTAAGAGAGGCTATTGTTTTTTAACCACACGGCTATGTAGATCTGTTAAGCCATCATTCATACGTTCTTGTAATATTTTAGCTAGGTCACGAAATGTCTTCCCTTCAGGTAAAATTGGCTCAAGTGGTAGAACATATGCTGTTATAGGTTTGCTATCCATTACTTTAAATAAGCTCTCTTTCAAACCAATACCACCAAAATAAGGGACTTGATCATCAAGCTGTCCTTCCTCATTTAAATAACAGATGACTATCGGTTGAATTGGAATATTTGTATCAATAGAGGCTTGCAGCAATCTTCCATGAACTCTCTTAACTTTCGTACCGTCAGTCGTTGTTCCTTCAGGAAAGAATACAACCGAATAGCCTTTTTGCAAAAATTCTGCCATTTGCGAGGCAACTGACCCTGCATCTCCAGACCCACGTTGAATAAATAACGTGCCTGCCACTTTAGCGAGCGGCCCAAAAACGGGCATTTTAACAACCTCAGCCTTGGATAAGAAAAAAGCAGGACTAACACTACCAATTACCGGAATATCCATCCATGAAATATGGTTTGATACCCATAAAGCATGAGTTTTTGGCACAGGATCCACTTCTACTATTTTAACCCCGAATGCCCCAGCACCGTTGCGACAAAAAGCCTGAATATACTTCGGTAATATGTCACGGCGTGGCTCTTTCCAACCGTCTATCTTAGTAGCAGCCCTATACCCTCCAATCAAAGTACCCGCGATACCCGAAATAACTTTAGCCCGTTTAAACGGCTTACCGATAACCTTAAACAATTGACATCTCCAAATGCACTAATTCGTATAATTTCTTTGCGGGTGCAAATTTTTTTGAGAAAAAAGTATAACAAAAAAAGCATTTCAGTTCCCAGTCGTTCACTCATTTTTATATTACTTTTGTATCGATTTATTTAATACCCCTTTTAATAAATTGAAAAAGCCTGCATAAAGAGACAATGATTTAATAAAATATAACAGTGCATAACCTGCTTAGTTTCTGTTTAACTGTTTAACTATCTTAGTAATTAGGTTTAGTAATTAAGCTTAGTAAGTAAGCTTAGTAATTAGAGTCTATTTGACCCTTTGCTTGATAAACGCAAATGTTAATATAACTATTAGGGTAATAGACTAATAAGTTATAAGTTTCTAGGCAGTACGTCCTGCTTTGATATACCAATCAGCACTTTAAATTGCAATGCAGTAAAGTACAATTTGTAAAATGAGGGCTTATATTACTAACACCATTTAAATAGTATCTATATTAATAGATAAACCCATAAAACATGAAAAATAGGTGAATATTTTTGGAGTATTTTGAAAGACACAAAGGTGGAGAACGTGCCATATTGGTTCATTTAGAAATTAGACAATTGGCGGATCCAGATGACTTAGAAGAATTTAAACTGCTGGTAGATTCAGCCGGCGCTGATCAGTTAGCCATCGTTGGTGGCTCAAGATTAAAACCAGATGCTAAGTATTTTGTTGGCTCTGGTAAGGCAGAAGAGATCGCTGAGCAAGTGCGCCTGCATGATGCAGATATTGTTATTTTTAACCATAGTTTAAGCCCCTCTCAAGAGCGAAACTTGGAGTCAATATGCCAGTGCCGTGTGTTAGACCGTACCGGCCTTATTTTAGACATATTTGCCCAACGAGCCCGCACATATGAAGGTAAACTACAGGTTGAACTTGCGCAGCTTAATCATCTTGCAACTCGCCTAGTACGTGGTTGGACGCATTTAGAGCGTCAGAAAGGGGGAATTGGCTTGCGTGGGCCTGGTGAAACTCAACTTGAGACGGATCGTCGCTTACTACGAGTTAGAGTTAACCAACTTAAATCCAGACTCGATAAAGTGAAGCAAACTCGTGCCCAAGGGCGTTCCAAACGTAAAAAATCTGATGTATTAACTATCTCATTAGTTGGCTACACTAACGCAGGCAAATCTTCATTATTCAATAGATTATGTGATGAAGAGATTTATGCAGCTGACCAATTATTCGCCACTCTAGATCCAACACTAAGACGCTTAGACTGGAAGGGTGTTGGGCGTGTGGTACTGGTTGATACCGTTGGTTTTGTGCGTCACTTACCCCATGAATTAGTTGAATCTTTCCATGCTACTTTGGAAGAAACGCTTGAAGCAGATTTATTACTTCATGTTATTGACTCTTCAAGTCCAGATATGCATGAGCAGATTGTCGCTGTCAAAGAAGTTCTGGCCGAAATTGGTAATGATGTGCCTATTCTTAATGTTTATAATAAAATTGATTTGACCGATGAGCCTGTTCGTATCAATTATATAAAACCGGGAGTTCCTAGCCGAGTATATGTTTCTGCCAAAGAAGACCTTGGCGTGAGCATGCTACATACCGCTGTCCAGCAACTATTAACCGGTAAACTGCACACCTTTGAGCTGACACTACCTTTTAATTCAGGTAATCTCAAAAATGAACTCTATAAACTCGATGTTGTTGAGCAGGAAGGTTATGATGAAGAAGGGCATGAACTACTTACGCTTAGATTGCCTAAAGAAGCCCTACAACAGCTATTAGGTCAAGCCAATATCGACCCATTGGAGGTGTTACCAAAAGCTCAGGCACAGTTATTGATGCCGATACTAGAGCCTTTTGAAAAGAAAATAAATGCCGATCAAATTAAAAAAGCAGCACCTACCCTGCCTCAGAATATTTTAGATAATGCTCCTAGCATTGTAGACGAAGGCAGCGATACAGACCTTAGCCTAGATTAACTTACAACTATCTATTTATTAACAATGATTGAAAACGAATGGCAAATGAAGAAAAATTATTAGACCTAATAGCATTTAAAGATAAAGAGCTAGATAAACTATTATCTTCTATAATAACACCCACTTTAAATTCAATCTGCCTCTTAACATTGAACCTGACTTAACATTCAACCTGAGTAGTGCAGTGAGCAATAAAATTGCTCACTGTACTTTTTTACGATATTTTTTGAGTGATCTTTAAGCAGTATCCATATTAACACGCTATTCACAATAAAACGAAATATCTTAAAGCAGATAAGCACAAACTAGGGTATATCTTCTTTTATATTATGAGGATATACCCTAGTTCAATGAGCATTATAATCAAGACTATAATTAAGGTTATTAAAGAGGAGTCAATAAAAACCTGATATAGGCAAGTCTCAACCAATGATCTGGATAATAACAGCACCATGGTAGTGTCTCATACTGTATTATTAGTCAATAAATTATCAGAATAACCGCGAAACTAAATCATTCACTACTCTATAACTATTGCTAAGCTCAATAAGCATCACTATGATATAGGACTTACTTTGTCATTAATCTTAAACATATACCACTCTTTTAAGGATGGGTTATGACGAATGCGACCCGCTCAAATAACTCTGTAGATACTCAACAATCAACGCCATCTGACAAACCATCAAAGTCAAAAAAACCTATGGCACTGTCTCTTGCTATTTTATTGACACTCGCTATGGTTATTGTGGTACGCGAGGGTGCAGTGTTAGTTTGTCAGGCATTGGGCTATGCAAGTGCCGCAAATATTGTTGGCATGATAGCCATGTTCATCATTCTACTCATTTGGCGATTTATTTTTGGCCTGCCGCAGTGGATCACTCAGGCCAGTAATACATTGTTAGTAGACAGTGGGTTTGCATTCTTACCTGTCTCCGCTGGCGCTGGTTTATTGCTGTTTGCCTTGGGTAACGAGTTTTGGGGCATCCTAATTACTATGGTTGTTAGTACCTTACTACCCCTATGGGGGCTGGCGAAACTTGCAAACCTTTGGTTAGGGCGGCAAGATAATAATGATGAGCTCCCCTCTAACTCCACCTTAGATAACAATCAATAGAGAGGGGCATTACTATGAACGCTATTGTACAGATGCCCAATTCCACAACTTATACTGTGCTATTCGCTGCAATTTTGTTAACGCTCTTTGCCCACGTTATTGCACGTATTTTGGCTAAGCGTATTTCTGGCTTACCTATGGTTATTACCGCCTTAGTCTTGGTTAATGCTTTCTTGTTTATATTTAATTGGGATTACAATAACTATTATGCCGTCTCTAAACCTGTATTTGACCGTTTATTGGGATATGTGACTGTTTTACTTGCTATCCCAATAGCCACAATGAACTTTAAAAACTTACCTGTTAAAAAGCTAACCCTAATCGTGATTATCGCTAGTGTCATAGGCGCCCTTCTACCTATGGGCATGGCTTATGGGTTTTCATTAAGTCACGATACTATTTTAGCGTTTGCCAGTCGCTCTGTGACCACACCAATTGGTTTGAGCATTGCTGAAATCATTCAGGCACCATTGGCAATGGCTAATTTAATTATTATTGTTTCAGGTCTACTCGGTGGAGCAGTCGCTAAAACCTTATTTAAGCATGTAGAAGATGATAGAGCCAAAGGATTAGCTTTGGGTCTGGCTGCTCATGCATTTGGTACGGTTGAAGCCTGGCAAATTAGCCACACTGCGGGTCGTTATGCAGCATTCGGGCTGGCAGTTAATGGTCTAGTGACAGCTGTGTGGGTACCTCTATTTTTAGCGGCATTTTTATAAACTCACTTTTTATAACCAAATGCCTTATCAGCACATGTTTAAAACTAAATTGTCATATTAGTCTGTCAAACTTTATAAGATGTTTAATCAAAGATAATTCATTAATGTGGCAATATATTAATGTTACAGAATCTTGCTAAAATGAATGAGATAAGATACAGATTATTTCAATGGTTAGATTGAGTATAAGTAATTATGTTATATTGCAACTCCACACCATCATGATAATGTAATAGTAAGAAAAAAGTGTGATAGTAAAAAATCAGCTATTTTGAAAAACTAATTTATGTTCTCATTACATTGATGATTGTGTGGTACTTAGCTTGTAATTATATTTTGAGGTTTTATCACGTGACTATGACGAATTTATTGAACCAAATTAGCATCCGCTTGAGCCGTTTAACATTTGGCAGTATCCTAATTTCAACTATTATTATCCCTGCCTATGCAGGTAATATGTATGTTTACAAAGATAACTCTGGTCAGGTTCTACTTACCAATGTAAACCCTTCTGGCAACTTTGATAAATTCACTCAAAAAGTTAAAGTAACTTACTACCCAAACTCCGAAGCTCAATCAAATTCTAATTACTCTGCAAATACCCCTGCTCATTATAGCGGTTTTGGTTCGCCAAGTCCTAGCTCTAACCGTAATAACTACGACCATCTTATTCGTGCTTCCGCTGCAAGGCATGGGGTTGACCCAGCATTAATGAAAGCAATGATGCACACAGAATCAGCATTCAACCCAAATGCTCGTTCTCCAGTAGGCGCACAAGGTTTAATGCAGTTGATGCCAGCAACAGCCCGTCGCTTTAACGTCAGCAATGCGTGGAATCCTAGCGAAAATATTGAAGGCGCTGCCAAGTATATAGCGTGGCTTACCAAACGGTTTAAAGGCAAAGTTGAGTACGTAGTCGCTGGCTATAATGCTGGCGAAGGTAACGTTGATAAATATGGTGGCATTCCACCATTTAGAGAAACTAAAAATTATGTTAAAAAAGTATTAGGACGTTATAACTCACTTTATAAAAATGATGCGAACCTTTTAAATGTCTCATCAGTAAACTCAGTTTCTGGAAACAACGTTACGATTGAGCGCGCTAGTTTAAATGGGGGCACTATTTCTTTCGGTACCAGTAGCAACTATAACTAGAGTCTGTTGAGCATTCAAAACCCCACTGCATATTGCCTAAAAAACAGACGCCATCAATTCCATGTTTGAATGTTCAACACTCTACTCAAGTAATGAAGTTTTAATTGGATTAACACTAACCTTGATATTGTATATTTTGAAATTAACACTCATAAATTCAGAAATTTCAGGCCCTCTCACATAGGAGAGGGCTTTTTTTAACTTTATTATTAACCTAGTCTAGTAAGGTCAATGGGATTGACTCTAAAACTGCATGGCTAAATCTAAACGTCTTAATAGACTAGACATTGCTATAGTTAGGCGGAAGGATGCAGTCGTACATTTAGCTCATCAATAACTTCCACCCAAGCCGCATCACGTGTCCACTCCTCTTGCAAAAACGCACGTTGTTTTTCAGTCCAAAAATCCGCCTTTACTAGCTCTTGGTCCTTATCCAGTGGATGTTCGGCTATAAATTTGTCGATTGCATCATCCGAGCTATCTAAGCCAAGTTGTGCAAATAAATCATTAATCGTATAGTCAGGCTCACCTAACATATTGCTCTCCTCCTAAAATTAAAAAATGCCTAAAATTAAAATGACTAGCTGAACTGGTTTAATCTTAGCAAAAAAAACCTATTTTAAATAATGAAATAGTTTAGGTTTGTGTTACAGCTATGTATAGTCATAGGCAACTTAATGAGATACAAGGCAGCCAAGCGCAAGTACTACTCTAGTAGGCTTAGTGAGGTTAACGATGTAGCTCTTTAGTTTGCCTACGACTATTGTAATAAAATAAGCCAAAGATTGGTTAAGTTTATCAAAAAAGCCTGCAATTATGCAGGCTCTTTTACTATGAAAAACTTTTTAATATCTATTTACTTTTACTTACTAAGGCAACAGATGTGCTACTGCATCACGCTCTTCAGTAAGCTCTTGTTCCGTTGCTTGCATTTTATCTTTTGAAAAATCAGATGATACATCTAGGCCTTCAACGATTTTCCAATCGCCGTTATTACAAGTACAAGGATATGAATAGATTAAGCCTTCAGCAATACCGTACTCGCCATTTGAGTAAACACCCATTGATACCCAATCATTCTCCTCAGAACCCAAAGCCCAAGTACGCATATGAGCGATAGCTGCGTTGGCCGCTGAAGCTGCTGAAGACGCACCACGGGCAGCAATAATAGCAGCGCCACGTTTTTGAACGTCTGGAATATAGCTGTTTTCATACCAATCACGATCAACTTGGTCAAGTGCTGGCTTACCATTAACTGTACACTGGCTAAGATCTGGATACTGGGTAGAAGAGTGGTTACCCCAAATGATCATTTTCTTAATATCATTAACCGTGCTATTAGTTTCTTCTGCAAGCTGAGCGATACCGCGGTTATGATCTAGACGAGTCATTGCCGTGAAATTACGTGGGTCTAAATCAGGCGCATTACGCTGTGCAATTAAAGCATTTGTATTTGCAGGATTACCAACAACTAATACTTTTACATCACGGCTAGCAACACTATTTAGTGCCTTACCTTGAGCGGAGAAAATAGTGGCATTAGCTTCTAATAAGTCTTTACGTTCCATACCAGGCCCACGAGGACGAGCACCAACCAGTAATGCATAGTCTGCATCTTTAAAAGCCACATTAGCATCATCAGTTTGTACAATACCAGCAAGCAGCGGGAAAGCACAGTCTTCAAGTTCCATAACCACCCCTTTAAGGGCATCAAGCGCTGGGGTAATTTCTAAAAGCTGTAAAATAACGGGCTGATCTTTACCAAGCATTTCGCCTGAAGCAATACGAAATAGCATAGCATAGCTGATATTACCAGCAGCACCAGTTACGGCAACGCGAACAGGTTGTTTCATGTAATTCTCCTAGTAGGTTAAAGCTCGTAGGTTAAGAAAAGTTAATATATGATCAGGTAGTTTTTATACTTTCTTATCATAACTTCTTTTCTAAAAGTCTTATTAAAGCTTGTAAGCCTTAAATTTTCAGTCGTAATATATCATTAAGTTAATCATAAAAGCACTAAATAATCTAAGCGTGCTCAGACTCGCTCGCTTAAAAACACTGAGTTTATACTTAATATAAGGAGCCCATATCGGCATAAACTATTTCTGCATAATCTATTATAGATAGACTTATAAATCACTCATAGGAGGCGCAGAATATTAGTTGTACAATGTTTTTAATACTAAAAATTTCTTAGTACTAAAACATTAAGATATCATAACATTTCTAAAAGTGTAGCACCTTTCAGATATCTGCTCAAACCAATCACTCAAACCAAACTTAAAGCATAACTATATGGCTCTATCAGTAACTTGGTGGTACTGCCCCCATACGCTTGGAAATAGGTGTCGCTGAGCCAAGTAAACTACCGTAAATAGTTGCGTTTTCCATTACCTTTTTTACGTAGTCCCGAGTTTCTGGATAGGCAATGGTTTCGACATATTGATCTGCTGCCATTGAACCATAAACAGGTTGCCAACGTTTTGCCTTATTCGGTCCAGCATTATACCCAGCAGTCGCTAATACCGGTTGATTGTTTAACTTGCCCATAATATCGCTCATATACCATGTACCATAACGAATGTTGGTATTACCACTATTAGCACGTGAAGAACTGTAAGATTCGCCTAAGTTACGAGCAATATACTTGGCAGTATTTGGCATAATTTGCATCAAACCACTAGCACCAACTCCAGAGCGAGCTGAGCTTACAAATCGACTTTCCTGACGCATAATGCCATAAGCCCAAGCTGGATCAATACCGACCTTACGGCTATAACGAACAACAGAGGTTTGATACGGCATTGGATGTGACAGTGCATAATTATTAACGCTATCGGTATTGTCTATGGCGTATATAGCACGATCTAGCCAGCCCATATCATGAGCGTGTTTAGCAGCTGCTACTATCATACCCGTATCTCGGTTGTCACGAGCTACCTTAACGGCCCAGTTCCATTCTCTATTTGCAAAACTACGATCTGCACTGGAATTATATAAAGCAAAGGCGCGCGCAAAATGAGGATCTTTAAGCATACGGCTGGTGTCACTATTTGATACACTGGGCAATGTATTAGCACTATTTTTAGCAACATTGAACCGCTGTCCGACTTTATCTTGAGCTAAGAAGCCATAATAGTCATTATTGTTAGCCAAACGTTGATAGATTTGACGTGCCAAACTTTTATTTTTATTTTTTGATGATGATTCGTAGGCACGTGCCAACCAGTATTGCCAAATATCCTCCTTTTGAGTAGCCGCATCCAAACTACCAATGGCATTGATTAAATCATCCCATTGGCTAAAGCGAATAGCAGCATGAGCATAATCTTCGGCTTCTTCGAAGTTAAATGACTCCCCTAGGCTATTGCGAAACCAAGTTACCGCCTCATCATTAAACCCATCATCAGTATTATAATTCATCCGCTTTACACCCAATATACGATAAGCATGGCGACGGGTTGAATCACTCAATAATTTTTGTGGGCGCTGATTATCTTGACGTAAGTCATAATCTAGCTGAATAGCAGCTTCGCGGTAGGATTTATCAGCAATGCGTCCGAGCGTATACAAATATAGATATTGATTTAACTCGCTATAAGGCTCGTTTGCATAACGGTTTAAAAAAGAATTTGGATTACGTTGTATATCGCCTAAGGTGGCATAATCCACAGGAACCCCTAAAGATCGAGACAGGTTAATAATGTCTCCAGTACGCCCTTCTCTCAACATCCTAACCAAGCGCTCTTTACGATCTGTATTACTGATCATGGGGTTATTATTCATCTCCGATGCGAGTTGAGAGCATAGAGCGGGTTGTTTTTTTGTTGTCAGCCACACATCAGATTTTAAAGATATCGCCCTTATGGCATCGCCGCCGTTATTAAACCCTAAAGCAATGGCACATTTCTCGCTGTCGTCTGCATTAACGACTAAGTTTGCCACTTGACGCACCGCAGCATAATCGCCTGCTTGTGCCTTAACTTCGGCATAATCTGCTGCCAACTTCTCCGCCATCACGCTACCACTATATTGGCGAGCAAAGCCGGATACCACACCTGGGTTTAAAGTAGATAAGTCGTTATCCAGCCGCCAATAGGCAGGATACATCGCAAATAAACCGCCACTCATCATCTGCTCATATCTATAAAGCGCACTGGTATCACGTTGTTTAGCAGCATCATAGGCCTCATTAAAGTAATCAATACCAGTATTGCTATTAGCGTTATCATAGCCTTGATAAGCTTTTGAGTTTGAACTGGCATATGAGCTCGGATAGGCCGTTTGAGAGCGGCTACTGCTTTCTTGATTGCTAGAAGACCCAAAGGTTAGTTCTGCATGAGCAAGTTGAGTGGCACCTATTGTTCCTAAGCAAGCCATCGTCATTGCCATATAACCACACAAACGCCCCGCCTCTTTTAGGTAAGAATTTAAGTTTAGGTGGGAAGTTAAATAAGCAGCTTGACTGTGATAAAAAGATTGTTTATTAAAGTTGATTTTTGATGTATTAGCGCCATAGATGCTGAATTCGGCGACATTACCAATACGTTTAGATAATCGGTAATTATTAGATAATGGGTTCATTTTTGACATAAATACAGTCTTATTATGAGTTTATATGAGTTTGATAAGTATAATTTAAAATAATTCGTTAAATTGTGGACGTACCCTATAGATTATAGGCAACAAACCATCGTACACCAAAATGCTTTATGTAAGCTGATGTTGCTGTTTGCTTTTTTGAAAAAGAAAACTCTGTGTTTTAAAAACGATGCATTACTTTTCAGGTCTAGTATACCGAGCGATACATTTTATGTCGTTAGGCTTATGGTATAATGGTTAGTGACATAACTATGCCCACTAAACACATTTTAAAGAATAGACTTATATTAACTTTAATGTGACCGTAGCTTATTATCAACTTATCCATTTATAAACCTCACTTATCAACGTCATTTAAATCAATGCATAACCTTGGACTGCTTAATATGAGTGCTACCCTATTTGACCCTAAAACTATCACTAATTCAACTGAGGCTAACGCTAAGTCTGACTATATTAATAGTGAAAGTATGCCTGTACGAAAAAGCGGGCTACCAAAGAAAAAGGTGTTCATTGCAACTCAAGGTTGTCAGATGAACGTCTATGATTCTGAGAAAATGGGGGATATGCTTGGCGAGTCTCACGATATGATCGTGACTGATGATATCAACGAAGCAGATGTGCTTTTAATGAACACCTGCTCTATACGCGAAAAAGCAGAAGAAAAGGTGTTCTCGCAACTTGGGCGTTGGCGCAAATTAAAAGAGAAAAATCCTGATTTAGTGATTGGGGTGGGCGGCTGTGTTGCCTCGCAAGAAGGCGATAATATTCAGAAGCGCGCACCCTATGTTGATATGGTGTTTGGACCACAAACGTTACACCGTTTGCCAGAACTATATGATCAATCAAAAAAGCAAAAAAATATCAAGCCGAAAAACCGTATTGGTACCGTCGATGTGTCTTTCCCTAGCATTGAAAAGTTTGACTTTTTACCTGAGCCTAAAGTTGACGGCTTTAAAGCCTTTGTCTCTATCATGGAAGGATGTTCAAAATACTGCTCTTTTTGTGTTGTGCCCTACACTCGCGGAGAGGAATTATCACGCCCTTTAGATGATGTATTAACTGAAATTGACAGTCTCGCTGAACAAGGTGTCAGAGAAATCAACCTATTGGGTCAAAATGTAAATGGCTACCGTGGCGAAAAAGACGATGGTAGTATCTGCCGTTTTTCTGAACTACTGCACTATGTCGCCCACATTGATGGTGTTGAGCGTATTCGGTATACCACCAGTCATCCCCTTGAGTTTACTGATGATATTATCGATGCTTATGCGAAATTGCCACAGTTGGTTTCACATTTACATCTTCCTGTTCAAAGTGGCTCAAATAAGATATTGGCGGCGATGAAGCGCAACCATACCATTGATGTCTATATCAATCAAATCAATAAACTGAAGAAAGTACGTCCTGACATTCATTTATCAAGTGATTTTATTATTGGGTTTCCAGGCGAAACTCAAGACGACTTTGAAGATACTTTAAATCTTGCCAAAGCATTAGATTTTGATCATTCTTATAGTTTTATTTATTCTAAACGCCCCGGCACTCCAGCTTCTGAACTTCCTGATGATGTCAGCCTTTCAACTAAAAAACAACGCTTAGCAGAGTTTCAAAAAGTTATTTTAGAATCCACGTTGAAAAAAACACAAGACATGGTGGGTAAAACGGTAAGAGTGCTAGTTGAAGATGTTGCAGACCGTTATGACGACCAATTGCTGGGTACAGCGGATAATACACGTTCTGTATTGTTTACTGCGACAGAACAACAAAAAATAGAGTTAATGGGCAAGCTGGCTACGGTTAATATTACCGAATATGTCAGCCCACATATGGTACGTGGCGAGCTAATAGATGTTTTAGGCTAGTCTGTGCAAATTAAATACGACTCATAGGACTCATAGGACTCATAAATGAAACATAGATTCATGTTTAGACTGATAAGCCGTGAATCTGTATGACGCTTCCCTTTTCTCTCTCTCAACTTATACTCTGTATAGTCAACTACTTTTAAATTAGTTTGACTATACAGAGCATCAGCTATTAAACAAGTAAGCTATCAAACAATATCTACAACCACTTCCCAGAACATAGCGACTGCAATGAATATAAAAATAATGCCACATATTCGATTCAACCACAGTAACCGCGAGCCACTGCCAAACCAATTCGCTAGCTTCTTACCACCTACCGTATAAGCTATCTGCCAACTAGTCTCACTGGCAAAAAGCCTAGAGTCAACAAGGCATATTGTTGCAATAAAGGCGCATTGAAGTTTATAAACTTTGGAAAAAAGGCAGCAAAAAACAAGATAGCTTTTGAATTTGATAACGACACCCAGACCCCGCGACGAAATCTTTGCCATGGTGTTTTCAACAGTTTGGCTGCAACCGACTCTGATGAGATATCAAAACCAACACTATCTGATGCATGAAGCCAAGCTTGAATACCTAAATACACCAAGTAAAGTGCACCACCCCCCTTAATCACAATGAGAAGCCAAGGAAACTGTCGACTGATAATATCAATACCTAATAGCGCAGACAAAAGCAGAATAAATAGACCAAAGCTTAGTCCACCTAAACTCCAAAGAGTATAGCGAACACCATAATTTAGCCCCTGTTGAAAAGCCAATAACATATTCGGGCCAGGAGTGGCTGATATCAAAAAGGTACTAAAAAAGAAAACCAAAAAAACGGCTAAGCTCATAAAGCATTGCCTTATAAAAATAGTAAAGAAAATTTTATCGCTGGATTACCAAAGGTATCTGCTTAACTTAATAAGGTATCTAGTTAATAAGTGCATTTAATGCTCTAATAAAGAATCAGGATTAGCTCAACGTTAGGGTATCAAGTAATTTATGCAAAAACTCGTCACACTGATCTAACTGCTCTAGCTCAACAAACTCATTTGCCTTGTGAGCCTGCTCAATACTGCCCGGGCCACAAATGACCGTCGGAATACCCACATTAGTAAACTGACCGCCTTCAGTAGCATAAGCCACCTTATGGCGTGCAGACTCATGCACCAAACCTGCAATCAGAGCTTGTAGAGCAGCGCTATCCTTTTCCTGCATAGCAGGTACATCTTCAAGATGCTCAATTTCTATGCCAGTCTGGACATCGACCATTTGCATCTGCTCAGTTAACTCAGCAATTTTTGCTTTAATCTTTGGCAGTATATCGTCAGTATTCATGGTGGGCAGGTTACGGTAATCAAATGTAAACTCGCATAAATTTGGCACTATATTAGTAGCCGTACCGCCTTTAATCGTCCCAATAGACAAGGTTGAAAATGGCACATCAAATTGATCATCAAACCAAGAAGCATCTTGCCTATTTGCCGCCAAATGACTCGCTAGCTCATCAATAAATGTTATCAAACGAGACGCATAACTAATGGCGTTAACCCCTTGCGGAGTAAGCGATGAATGCACAGACTTTCCGTGTATAGTACAACGAAACACATTGATTCCTTTGTGTGCCACTACCATTTTCATTAATGAAGGCTCACCAACAATACAGTAATCAGGTTTTATACCACGCTCACTGATGTCTTTAAGTAGTAATGGCGCGCCTAAGCACCCTACTTCTTCATCAAATGAAAAAGCCAAATGTAAAGGCTTAACCAGCCTACCTGCTTGAGAATACGACACTGCTTTAGGGAGTAGATGTAATGCACAAGCAATAAAGCCCTTCATATCACATGCACCGCGGCCATAGAGTTTATTACCCCGAATTTCTGCACTAAAAGGGTCAGACTGCCACGCTTGCCCCTCAACCGGTACGACGTCGGTGTGCCCAGACAACACGATACCGCCACTAATAATAGTAGCGTCATCGCCAGCAGGAACTGTCACAAATAAATTCGCTTTTGTTTTTTCTTGATTGAAGGTTAAAAATGGCCTTAGACCTAGTTGTTGACAATAAGATTTCACGTCCTCAATAAGCGCCAAATTAGAATGACGACTAACGGTATCGAAGGCGATTAAACGAGTCAGCCAGTCAATACTTTTTCGAGGCATATCCGCACTTACACGGCTGTTGAATGGGCGTATCGTTTGGTTGGGATCACTCATATCTTAATCTCGAAAATGAATATCAACTTTGAAAATCGAAATTTCTAATTACATAAATCTAGACTAATAAACAGATCAGTAAAATGGTGTTATAGCAAACAATCATGAGGGGTTATTGCGATTCATCGCCTCAATAACATGCGGTCTTGGTTTTGGTTTAACACCTTCTTTCTCAATCTCGAAGGCCGTTTTAGAGTTGACAGGTAATCCAGCAATCAAGGGTAACTCTAACATAACTTTACGAGGGCGCGTGGCTAGACTAACTGGGACCATACGGGCAAACTCATATAAATATAAGAAAGACTCCTCACCCCCTTCAAATTCTTCATCTGGATTAATTCTAATACTACAGATTTGTGCTAAATCTGACAATATAGTATTTTCTTCTTCGGTCAGCGTACAATCTGTAACCCCAAAACCTGTCATAAAACCATTTGCCCATTCTTTAAGTGAGATGATACGCTCATATAAATCATGCTCATCGTCAGGTACCAATGGCAAGTATTGATAGGCATCATCCTTATCGCGTAACTGAAATGACGTATCTTCCGCCTCTTCAGTCAATAGGGTCATAGCCTCATCATTTGGCAAAGTGAAGCTAAGCTCAGTTAATAACCGTTCCCAATCTTCTTTTTTAGTGGGTGCTTGACAAACTGTCATCAGCCCAGTCATCAGTCCGTGTAACTCACTAATGCTAGCATCTGACCAATCTGCAAACGCTATTGTCCAATCATTCCAACCAGATATATTGTCATTCATCGCATTATTTATCCTAAATTTTTTAATATGCTGTATAAACTAGTAAGTTGCTAACTTACTCGCTCTTTTGATTATTCGATAGTCAGTTTATAACACTACCTGCTTATCTTCTTCTAAATTGCATTTATATAAATTGTTTCGTTCTGACTCAATAATAAACATTCATTAACATCTAACGCTAGATATGATGCGGGCATCTGTGGCATTATTAAAGGGAAGATACTTTTAAACTTTAATTAAGATTTAAACTGAACAACTTATAAGCGATTGCCTCATGACTGATTCATTAATTACCAAGTTACAAACCCTTGATGCATCCATACAAACTGTGCGTAAGCAGTATGAAAACACCAAGAATGAACTTAAGACTTTTAAGTCTCAACCTAAAGTAAATATTGCCCAGTTCAACCACGTTAAACAGCAACTGGCTGACCTAAATAGCCAATATAAACGCAGTATTCAAGAATGCGACACTTTAAAAGAAAAACTAACCACGCTTGATCAAGAGTACCAAACATTAGCAGAAGCACATCATAACTTAAATGATAAGCATAGTGCGTTAGTAAAAAAGTGTGCCGCATTAGAACAAGCCAATGAAGTATTACTTGAAAAGAATCGTACTGCAGCAGAGCATACTAAAGTAGTGTTAGAGCGATTGACTCGCATTGATCAAACAACAGATTAGTTTTTGGTTACAGCGTGGTTGTCATTTTAAATGATCAATACACTCATTCACTGATTTAAAACTAAATCCTAAAGCTTAAAACCATACTAAAAAGCCTAGATAACTATTTATTTATTAACTGATACAAGTATTATTAAATTTATACACATGTACATTGAGTTAAAACGCTTCCATACTATTTATATCTTGGCTTAGCTGTTCAGATACGTTTGAATTATTTTAAACAGCGTATGATATTTAAAACTACCGATTCAAATATTTAAAAACTAAAGAGTCAAAACTATAAATTTAAAGCTATTCAGTATTTTACCGTTTAAAGAGAACCTTATGTCAAATTCAGAATTAAATAAGATTGAGCCGTCGAAGTCTAATTCGTCTAACAACCCTAATGCTAACATAACATTAAAGAATGATGTTCAGATAGCCAAACCACAGACCGAATCGAGCAAAACATCTAATACCATCAAATCATCAGTAAGGTCTGAGGTCAACATCGAAGCAGTAAACTCAACACCCCAAACCCCCTTAAAAGATCAATCGGAATCCAAGTCTCAATTTGTAGCCGTTGACACCGTTATTGCGGGTAAAGTCTATACTATTAACTGCCCCACAGGTGAAGAGAATGAGTTAAAAACAGCGTCAAACCATATTAATGAGTTTATTAACGGTATACGCCAACAAGCTCCTAATTTATCACATGAAAATTTATTAGTACTTTGCTGTTTAAATCTTTTTGAGCAACTACAGCAATCTAAAAAAGAAGGTTCAAATCAGGAAGAGGTTAACAATAAGGCCAATTACCTTATCGATAAGATGATTAAAGAACTAACCGATTAAAGCCACCTAATTTAGGCTGTCTAGTAGGTATAAATGAATCAAAGCAAGGTTATTATGCTATTAATCAGCTCAATATAAATTAAACAGCCAAATAGTAAATAAGTGATTTTTAACTTTCTAATAATGCCTATGATTTAGTAGGGGTTGTGCTGGTTGTCACTCTCATCAAGATTGGCATTAATATTAGCA
Source organism: Psychrobacter sp. CX97 (assembly GCF_057396285.1). Classification (NCBI taxonomy): domain Bacteria; kingdom Pseudomonadati; phylum Pseudomonadota; class Gammaproteobacteria; order Moraxellales; family Moraxellaceae; genus Psychrobacter; species Psychrobacter sp. CX97. Next base: position 24,728 of record NZ_JBXYJE010000020.1, read on the forward strand.
TCGGTATTACCAGTCTGGCTTCTTGACTCATGATATTTAGTTTGGTGCTCATAATTACAGAAAAACCATGAAGTAATCTTTTTGATTTCTTGTTCTTTTTTAAATCGCTGTTTTTGTCTTTGCTCATGAGCCAGTCTTATTTCTTTCTTTTGTTTACGGCTTTTCCCTTTTAGCATAGCGGCTTTAATTTCGTTAGCCCCCAGACTCTCTGCTGCATAGCTTTTCAATTCTTCATCTAGTCTCTTTAACTCAGCGCGTTTCTCTGTTGTAATACTGGTATCAGGTTTAGTCTCTAAAACCCCACGGTATTCAGCCAGTGGATAACCACAGTAATCACACTCTCTAGGTATCACGACATCACCTTCTTTTGGCATAAAGGCTTTAGGCGGTTTAGGATACATAAATTTAAAAAATGCCCACATGATAAACCAGATCATTAATAAGGTAATTATAAAGGGCAGCATATTTGTTTCCTTAAATCTTTAACCAATTTATAGGGTTAAAATGTGTATAGTTCTCTTAACATCATTTTGATAAGCATAAAATCATTGAAAATAGTCTGTCAAAATAGCACTACTAAAAGGGCCAGTTAAAATAAAATAATAAAAATAGAACCGTTAAACCGCCAAACTAACGTAAATGATAAGGCTATATTAAATTATATTCGTCAGCTTATTATACCTAGCCTTAACATACACTATTACTTTATGTTCACTTAAAACTGGCTATAATTAGCCCTATAAGTAGACAGTCACTGGATGTATCTAAAAATTTTGATGTTATACTAAAGAAGTATATCTCGTTTATTGCAAGACATTTTGTATCAAATAAGCTAGAAAATTCAATATTATAATGACATTATTGGGCTATATTTGACTGGGATGTACTTGATTAGACTGTGTTTGGCGTATGTTTCGCCGCTTATTTTTTATATTTGTATATAACGATTATTCTATCTCATCAATACAGCGCTATTAACTCTAGTATTAATATTGCTCAAAAAAAATTATATAAAGTGATTTGATTATTTAGCGCTTAAAATTAACAGGATTTCATAATGCTTAATGATAACAACATTGCTAATGCTAGCGATTCACTAAAATTTGCTTTAGCTCAATCCCATTTTATGGTGGGCGACATTGACAAGAATGTAAAAAAAATGCGTTCACTGGCTATTCAAGCTCGTAAAGAGGGTGCTGATGTCATCATTTTTCCCGAACTATCACTACTTGGCTATCCACCTGAAGACTTATTATTACGTCCCAGCCTCTCTGATCGGGTAAAGTCTGCCTTAAGTTCACTAAGTGATATCAACGATATTGTAATGATTGTCGGTTACCCACATATAGATTATCACGGTACCTTTAATTCTGCTGCCATTTTACACAATGGTCATCAAAAAGGGTTTTATCACAAACAGTATTTACCGAATTATGGGGTATTCGATGAGCGTCGCTATTTTGATAAAGGTCGTAATCAGGTTTTATTTGACTATCAAGGCGTAACTATCGGATTATTAATTTGTGAAGATTTATGGCAAGAAGAGCCAATCAAAGCGTTAAAAGATCAAGGGGCAGACTTAGTCATTACTATAAATGCGTCACCTTATGAAGCGAATAAGCAAAATATCCGTAAAGCTATGTTACAAGAACGGGTTAAGAGTAATGCCTTGCCCCTCATCTACGTTAACTGTGTGGGCGGACAAGATGACTTGGTATTTGATGGCGGTTCTTTGGTTATGCAAGCAGATGGTAACATTGCACACGAAGCCCCTAGATTCTTAGAACATAATTTATATGCCACCTATAATATTAATCAAGGGCGTTTTGACACTCAATCTAAAGCACCTATTAATCTTAGTCCGGAGTCTGAGACTTATCAAGCCTTAGTGGTGGGGCTACGTGACTATGTTAATCACTCTGGTTTCGAGGGTGTATTAGTAGGACTATCAGGTGGTATTGATTCAGCACTGACGCTTTGTATTGCAGTGGATGCTTTGGGGGCCGACAAAGTCTATGCGGTCATGATGCCATACGAATATACCTCGCAAATCAGCCTTGAAGATGCTCAAGCTCAGGCTCGTAGGCTCAACGTCTCATATACTGTGTGCCCTATTCACGATGCGGTAGATGGTATTCGCCATACCTTAGCGCCTTTATTTAATAAAGCTAAAGCAGACACGACAGAAGAGAATATTCAAGCTCGTGCCCGGGGTATGGTGCTCATGGCCCTATCAAACAAGTTTGGCCATCTGGTTATTACTACTGGCAATAAGTCAGAAATGGCAGTTGGCTATGCCACTTTATATGGCGATATGGCTGGCGGATTTGATGTATTAAAAGATGTGTATAAAACTCAAGTATATGCCCTTGCCAACTATCGTAACCGCTTAGAGGACACTGACGTCATTCCTGAACGCGTCATTACCCGACCACCCTCTGCTGAGCTGCGTCCAGACCAAAAAGATGAAGACAGCCTACCAGATTACGATACTTTAGACACTATTCTAAAGCACTATGTCGATGAAGATTTAGGCTATAACGAAATTGTTGACAAAGGTTTCGATGCCGACATCGTTCGTCAAATCATCCTTTTAGTCGATAATAGCGAATACAAACGCCGCCAAGCCGCTATAGGCACAAAAGTCAGCCATAAAGCGTTTGGGCGTGAACGCCGCTACCCATTGGTTAACGGATGGACGATTGAAGATTAGCACTTACCCTGAATAGTTCATAAAAAAAAGAGCTTGTGTGAACTGACCCCCAAAAGTTGGACACAACTTATGGGGTATTTTTATGCGTTACAATCTAGATTTTAAGATCAAAGTCATAGGATACTATAAGCAAGGACATACCGGTCATGCCACAGCAAAGAAGTTTAAAGTGAATCCAAGATTTGTAAGTAAATGGGTCAAGCAATATCAAAGCGGTGGTATAAAGGCTATTAAGCCAAAGACAAGCAAAGCCAAATACAGTAGTGAGTTTAAACTTAACGTACTAACAACGATGCTTACCCAAGGCCTAAGTCAATTGGAAGTTGCTCTAAGGTATAACATCAGCTCACCAGCTTTAATCAGCCAGTGGCACAAAGCTTATCGACTACAGGGTATGTCTGGACTCATATCTAAACGTAAAGGTAGAGCGGCCATGAGCAAACCATTTATCACAGACAAACCAGATGATGAAAAGATATTAGCAGAGCTGAAACGTGAGAATGAATATCTTCGTGCGGAGAATGCCTACCTAAAAAAGCTCGATGCCTTGCTCAGGGAGAGGGAACAAGCCGAGACAAAGCAAGGCTCATCGAAGGACTAAGGGATAAATATTGCATATCAGCTTTACTTAAGATAGCTGATATGCCTAAAAGTGTCTTTTATTACCATAGGTGTCAGTTTGATGCTGAAGACAAATACGCTGATTTAAAGCAGCGTATCATCGAGCTATATTACCAACATAAAGGTCGGTATGGCTATCGTAGAATCACAGCCGCATTAAAGCAGTTAGGCATGCATCATAACCATAAGCTTATTGCCAAGCTTATGAAGCAGTTAAATCTTAATGCGAAGATCAGAAGAAAGAAGTATCGATCCTATAAAGGTCAACAGGGAAAAATAGCAAAGAACTATTTAAAGCGTCGCTTCCATGCTGGTAAACCCAATAAACGCTGGTTAACAGACATTACTGAGTTTAAGGTGGGTGACAATAAATTATATCTATCTCCGATTCTTGATTGCTATAATAATGAAATAGTCAGTTATACCTTATCTAAAAGACCAACCTATGATGTGGTAAGTAAAATGCTAGATTTTGCGCTAGATAAGACGAAAACAAGTCGTCATAAAAAGTTAATGCTTCACTCTGATCAAGGCTGGCATTATCAAATGAAGCCTTTTAGAAAGACGCTTAAAAAGCATAAGATAAGACAAAGCATGAGTAGAAAAGGCAACTGCATAGATAATGCGTTAATGGAGAGCTTCTTTGGCACACTGAAGTGTGAGACCATCTATATTGAAAAGCCTAAAACTATTGATGAACTAGAAAAGCAAATTCATGAGTACATTCATTATTACAATCATGAGCGTATTCAGCTTAAACTTAAAGGACTGAGTCCTGTGAAGTACAGAATTCAGTCCTTGAGATAGACTTAAACCGTCCAACTTTTGGGGGTCAGTTCA
>NZ_JBXYJE010000021.1:0-23174 GCF_057396285.1 Psychrobacter sp. CX97
AATCCTTCTTCGCTTCCCTCTTTCAACCGCCCTGATCCCTTCTCTTCAAAGTGATCAATACTGCTTGCTAGGTTCGCTTTCTTATCAACAGGTGGCGTAGTATATACTCTTTTTTAATGCGGTCAAGGGGATGGGACAGTTAGTTTAGCAAAAATCGAGTATTGTTTTGCTTTGAGATATCTAAAAGGTACAAATCATATTAACTACCCGCTCAGCTAATTCTAGTTTATCTATATATAGATAATGGTTATCGTCAACATTTAATTAAGACATCCCTTTTTTAATTAAGATATACGCTTTAATTTGGAATCTTAAACGTGGGTTTCGCTGCACTACATCATACGCTATGTATTTTAGCGACTTGAATTGCATATGACGCTTTGTTAGATCTAGCTATAGTTTATTTGAGATCTTTAATATTCCTTTTATCTAATTCTTTATTTTTTTATTTTATGTTTATAAAAAAAATAAATTAATATAAAAATCATAGTAGGTATGTTTACGAGTAATAAATTAGAACTTATAAAAGAAATACTTCTTTTATAAATTGGGCTTTCTGTTGTAATTCTCAATATCATAACTATAGAATAAATAAAAGTTATTGCAGGTAATATTAAGCCTAAAATTTTATTATCTTTTTTAGAAAAAAATATCTGTAACCAAGTAATACCTCCAAAAAGTAATAAGATAATGATAATATTTGTTGCTGTCCCTTTCATAATCAATCTACCTTCTTTATTTTTTTATACTCATTGATAACTATTTAAGCTGTATTAAAATCAAGTTTTTCATTTATAGCCATCCTTTTGATTATTGTATTTGATATATTAGAAATATAGTATATAAACGCCACTTTCAGCTTTTTTGAGTTTATTGAAAATACTAGCCTAATTGGTACTTCTTACTGCCATCCTTGTTAAGACTCTTCTTGTTCTACTTTACTTCTTATTGGCTATCTTTATTTTACCAAGTACCAGCCTTTCAATAACGAGTACATGTATTAATGTATAGACGACAAAAAGGGCTAACGCTTCATATCTTGAAAGGTAGTCATATATTCTGCAATACATGACGCCTGCCATCACTAGAAACCATATGACCTTTAGAATCAGCTCTTTTCTTTGTGTACTTAACAAAACATGCCACCCCCTTCTAAACTACTTAAACATTGGTTCTTAATATAATGTGCTATTTGATCCGCTATTAGCTCTAATCAATTCTTTACAATAAGAGTCCCTTCCTAGCACAGACGATAGTAGCAAGAACGCGATGTTGCCGCTAGCCCTGATTGCAGCGAATATACTGCATGAGTGAATGAGGTACGATGGCTTAGTTTGGCTAGGCTCGCGAAGCAGGAGACTTGCCAAACTTTAGCCATCGCGTCATTCACTCATGTAGATAGTAGCGAAAAGCAGGAATAGCTATAAAAACGGATACAAAATCCTTTATAATAGGATGAATAACGACTTATAAACTGGCTTTGAGGTCGGTTTTTCTGTTTTGATGGTTGTGTTTATTATTTTCGTCACAATTATAAGGGTGATGAATTTTTAATTTATAGTATAAATAATTTGGATTTTAGATTATGGTTGCAATTACTTTGCCTGATGGCAGTGTCAAAGAATTTGAAGGTGAAACTTCAGTCATGCAAGTGGCTGAAAGCATCGGCCCAGGCCTCGCTAAGGCGACGGTTGCAGGGCGTGTGGATGGTCAGCTTGTCGATGCTAGTGACCCAATCACCCATGACGCTAAAGTTGAAATTGTGACCCCAAAAGATGACGACGGTGTGGATATTATTCGTCACTCTTGTGCGCATTTGCTCGGTCATGCGGTGAAGCAGTTGTACCCAGATGTGAAAATGGTCATCGGCCCGGTGATTGAAGAAGGCTTTTATTATGATATCTATAGTGAAACGCCCTTTACCCCTGATGATATGTCGGCGATTGAAAAACGCATGGCAGAGCTGATTAAGCAAAATTATGATGTGATCAAAAAGATGACGCCACGTGATGAGGCGATTAAGATCTTTGAAGAGCGTGGTGAGGATTATAAGTTAAAGCTTATCAATGACATGCCAGAGGAAAAAGAATTTGGCTTATACTTCCACCAGGAATATGTGGATATGTGCCGTGGTCCTCATGTGCCAAATACGCGCTTCTTAAAAGTATTTAAGTTGACTAAAATGAGTGGCGCTTACTGGCGCGGCGATGCTAAAAACGAACAGCTCCAACGTATTTATGGTACTGCATGGGCGGATAAAAAAGATCTGAAAGCTTACATTGAACGTATTGAAGAGGCTGAAAAACGTGACCACCGTAAGATTGGTAAGGCACTAGATCTGTTTCATTTGCAAGAGCAAGCACCTGGCATGGTCTTTTGGCATCCAAATGGCTGGACTATTTATCAGGTACTTGAACAGTATATGCGTAAAGTTCAGCAGGATAATGGCTACCAAGAGATTAAGACACCACAAATTGTGGATAGAAGCTTGTGGGAGAAGTCTGGGCACTGGGAAAACTATGCTGAAAATATGTTTACTACCCATAGTGAAAACCGTGATTATGCCATTAAGCCTATGAACTGCCCTTGTCATGTGCAAGTCTTTAATCAAGGGTTACGCTCTTATCGTGATTTGCCGTTACGCTTGGCAGAGTTTGGTTCGTGCCATCGTAATGAGCCATCAGGTGCCTTGCATGGTATTATGCGGGTTCGTGGCTTTACGCAAGATGATGCACACATTTTTTGTACCAATCAACAGATCGGTAAAGAGGCGTCTGACTTTATTAAGCTAACATTGGACGTCTATAAAGACTTCGGCTTTGATAATATCGAAATGAAGCTGTCGACGCGACCTGAAAAACGAGTAGGTGCAGACGAGCTTTGGGATGAGGCTGAAAAAGCGTTAGCCGATGCTCTTGATACGGCCAATCTTGAGTGGGAACTACAAGAAGGTGAGGGTGCATTTTATGGTCCGAAAATTGAGTTTAGCTTACGCGACTCTATTGGCCGGGTCTGGCAATGTGGTACGCTGCAATTAGACTTTAATTTGCCGAACCGTTTAGAAGCCCATTATATTAATGAGCAAGGCGAACGGGATACGCCAGTTATGTTGCACCGTGCTATCTTAGGATCCTTTGAGCGCTTCTTGGGGATGCTTATCGAGCATTATGCAGGTTGGATGCCGGTTTGGCTATCTCCGCAACAAGTGGTAGTGATGAACATCACTGATAAACAAGCGGAAGCTTGCGAAAATGTCGTATCAGAACTAAAAAATGCAGGTGTGCGGGCTATTAGTGACTTGCGTAATGAGAAGATAGGATTTAAGATACGAGAAAGAACATTAGAGCGTATCCCCTATATGCTAGTATTGGGGGATAAAGAAGTTGAGTCAGGACAGGTTAACGTACGTACTCGTGAAGGCGAGAACCTAGGTGTCATGTCAGTGACTGACTTTATTGAATTAATACAGAAAGCTATCTCTCAGAAGGGACGCGTATCAACGAGTGTTAATTCGAACGAACAATCAGTCTAATAATTGACTTGAATTGTTAAACATTAATTGAGAAGGAGTACTACCTATTAAACAGTCAAACCGTTTGAACATCAACGAAGAAATCCAGCTTAAAGAAGTTCGCTTAGTGAAAGAAGATGGCGAGCAAATGGGTGTTGTTGATATTGAAACCGCTAGAGCTGCGGCTCGTGATGCTGGCCTAGATTTGGTTGAGTTGGTTCCTGATGCCCAGCCGCCTGTTTGTAAAGTAATGGATTATAAGCGTTACTTGTACGATCAGAAACAAAAGGCAAAAGAGGCAAAGAAAAATCAAAAGCAGACTCAGCTTAAAGAAATGAAGTTACGTCCTAGTACTGAGGATGCTGATTACCAAGTTAAATTGCGTAAAATTATCAGCTTCTTAGAAAACCAAGATAAGGTTAAGGTAACTATTCGTTTCCGTGGTCGTGAAATGGCACACCAAGATATCGGGCGTAAACAGCTTGAACGTATCATCGAAGATACAGCTGATATAGCAAACGTTGAACAGTTTCCTAAGATGGAAGGCCGTCAAATGGGTATGTTGCTTGGTCCGACTCGTAAGAAATAATGAGTAGTAGGTAGGTGACTGACACTATACACAAATCATGTATAATTATTTGTTACCTCAGCAAATATACGTACGACGCTTACTAAGTATTTTATGCTAAAACCTCCAATTTGCCAATGCAGATTGGAGGTTTTTTAATCATATTTATTAAATTTTAAGCCACGACCAAGGTAATTACTCTTAATCCCCACTTTACAATCACATTAAAAACAGTCACATTAAAATGACTAGATAACCCTCCATATAACTCTACAAATAACTCTGAAAAAATTTTAGAACTGAGGCGAGAAGCGTAGAAGGCTATAAGAGTTAAGTATCAGTGGCAAGTACCGCAACTATCCAAGGGATTAATATCGTCGTTAACTAGTGCTGTATTAAGTATAGATAAAGCAATGAAGCACAAAAACGTATCAGCAAAATGCACACTTTTAACACTTAAACTGGCCGTCGCTTAGTTTTTATTAAAGAGAGGCCTGTGCACCTACCTAAACTTGCTTACTATTTTTAAATACTATAGAAACTTACTTTCGAGTAGTATTAAAAAATAGATTACCTGTGCTAATACCTAAATTTAAGCCCCACTTGATTGAAACCCAACTAAGTCATAATAATAGGATGAACTCATGCAAGAACTTACTCCACCAGAAAACACCGCTACCCCATCGATTACCCTCACACCTCCTGAGCCGGTTAAAGAAATCCCTAAAAGTGAAGCGGATCAGATAGTTAAATTAGATGACAGTCAAATTCCTGAATTGGATGCAAAAGTAGATGCTTTTGTGGATCATGTGATTAATAGCCCAGTACAAAGCTCCGAGTTTAAAAATAACGTTCAGTCCATCCATAATTTGGGTAACAAAGAAATCCGTGAATCAGCTCAGGTATCTAATCGCATGCTTGACCTGCCCGCAAAGAGCTTAAATAAGAGCCTATTTGACAACTCGCCTATTGCTAAGTCTTTGACTGAACTGCGTGGCATTGTCGAAGATTTAGATCCCAGTAAAAAAGAGCTAACTAACTCGCGTAAGTTATTTGGTTTAATCCCTTTTGGTAATAAAGTTCAAGATTATTTCCGTGAATATGAGTCGGCTCAGTCACACATTAACGCTGTGGTTACCAGTTTATATAATGGTAAAGACGAGCTGATGAAAGACAATGCTATGATTGAACAAGAAAAAGTCAATATGTGGAATTTGATGCAGTCAATTCGACAATATATTTATGTTGGCAAAAAAATTGATGAGCAGTTGGAACAAAAAGTGTATGCGATTGAGGCGACTGATCCTGAAAAAGCGCGAATCATCAAAGAAGAAATGCTGTTTTATGTTCGCCAGAAAAATACCGACTTTTTGACCCAATTGGCTGTCAATGTGCAAGGGTACTTAGCACTAGACACTATTCGCAAAAATAATCTTGAGCTTATTAAAGGCGTTGATAGAGCCACCACCACAACTATCTCTGCCTTACGCACTGCGGTAGTAGTTGCCCAAGCCATGACCAATCAAAAACTGGTACTTGACCAAATATCAGCATTAAATAAAACCACCAGTAGCCTGATTGAATCAACCTCGGCAATGATGAAGCGTCAATCGACTGAAATTCATGAACAGGCAACCAGTAGTACTATTGAGCTGGATAAGCTACAAAATGCCTTTAATAACGTTTATGACACGATGGATATGATCAGCAATTATAAAGTTCAAGCACTCGATAATATGAAAACGACGGTTGATGCATTGACGACTGAGGTAGATAAAGCACAAAAATACCTCGATAAGACGAACCAAACAACGGTGCTTGAAGTTTCAAAAGAGATTGATACTAAAAAAATTGCCAATCAAGCTGGCCAATCAAATAATTCGGTAGATATATAGTCAAAGAAGTCTAAAATGGTTACAAGGCAACCGAGTGCAAGTACTACTGGAGTAGGCTTAACGAGGTTAACGCCGTAACCGTTTCGTAGTTCGCGGACTATAGATATTTAAGTAACAGGCTTAGGGCGTATTCTCATTTAAATTATTTGGATACGCTCTAGCCCATAGTTGCTATAACTGAAACCGGAATATTATGTCAAAAAAATCCCCACTAAATAGCGGGGATTTTTTGTATACTATTTATAGCTTATAAAATATATAGGCTTTATAAGGCTAATTAGATTTTGCCAACTAGGTCTAGGCTTGGCTTAAGGGTATTTTGACCTTGTTCCCAAGCAGCTGGGCAAACTTCACCATCGTTATCACGAACATATTGAGCCGCCTTAACTTTACGTACCATATCTTTAGCACTGCGGCCGATGCCTAAGTCATGAATTTCAGCAACTTTGATTACGCCATCTGGATCAATTAAGAAAGTACCACGTAATGCAGCGTGCTCTTCTTCAATCATAACATTGAAACCACGTGCAATATTACCAGTACCATCGCCTAACATTGGATAGGTTACTTTGCTGATAGCGTCAGAAGCATCATGCCATGCTTTGTGTACGAAATGAGAGTCAGTAGATACAGAGTATACTTCTACACCTAAAGCTTTGAGCTCTTCATAATGATTTGCCATATCTTCTAACTCTGTTGGGCAAACGAAAGTAAAATCATGTGGATAGAACATGAAAATAGCCCATTTACCTTTAACGTCGTCAGAAGTAATGGTTTTAAACTCGCCATTTACAAAGGCTTCAGTTGAAAATTCTGGAATTGTTTGATTAATCATCGATGCCATGTCTTAGGCTCCTTTATTGGTTGGGTTAGTTAAAAAATAATTATTATATAAGGTTTTTAAACCTAACTTACTCCCGTTCAACCTATCATAATGCCATTACAGGTAAATGACGTAGGTTGATATGGTAGTTACTAAAACTTTTATGTATTCTCATCATCAACAATACCACATTATAGATGATATAAAAGTTTAGTTTAATGATTCATTAACTGCTTGTTAAGAGCTGTTAATACTTAGCTACAATATAACGGCAACTTAACCACACGAAGTATATTAACAAAATATAGAGTTTAATCTATTTTAAACGTTTTAACTTGATGTTTTGTTTTATAAATCATAAAATCTATTTATTCAAACTCATTTCGACGCCTATGAATAGACTGTTTAACTCATTCTAACTGAGTTATTATTCACTATTGAATTTATTAAAACCTATTAAGTTAGCACCTATTAAAAATCAAGGTAAAAAGACGAGTAGATCATGTTAACTATTTAGTTCAGTTTTATATACCAACATATATCAACAGCCTTTTTTATGTAACAGGTTATTTGCTCATACTCTATTAAACCACTATCTATCAAGAGACTACTATACCAATGATTACTTTAAGACAATTAGAATTCGCCATTGCGGTTGCAAAACACAAACATTTTAAACGGGCTGCGGAAGAATGTAATATTTCTCAGTCCGCATTAAGCCTTGGTATTGCCGAATTAGAAAAGCAACTGGATACACAGATTTTTGAACGAAACAATAAGCAGGTACTGATTACTCCTATTGGCGAGGAGATATTAACATGTGCAAAAAGAGTCTTTTCTGAAATCAATGACCTTACGACACGCGCCCAAAGCCACCAAAGCTTATTAGCGTATCCAATGAAAGTTGGCATGATTCCGACAATTGCACCCTATCTGTTACCCAAAGTACTGCCTCAACTCAAGGAAGAGTATCCTGATTTTCGATTAACTATTATAGAGCAACAAACTGAACGTTTATTAGAACAGGTTCGTTATGGCCATATTGATACTGCCATCATAGCACTGCCCTATCCAGTAGAGGGACTACATACGTTTACATTTTGGGAGGAGAATTTTTACGCCATCTTCCCGAATGATAACCCGTTATCTAAGCTTCAAAATATTAGTGCCGACCAACTTAGCAAAACTAATCTAATGCTATTAGGCGAGGGCCACTGCTTAACTGATCATGCCTTGTCGGTTTGTTCATTTGATCGTAGCGAATTTAAGTCTAATTTCTCAGATGCTAGCCTTAATACATTGATACAGATGGCACTTGCCGGCATGGGGACAACTTTGATTCCGGCAATGGCACTAGGTCAAGTACATCAGCAAAATAAGTCGGTTACGACAATCCCCCTAGCTGAAGAAGGGCCTCATCGCCGTATTGCTTTTGTGACTCGTTTAAACTATGCACGTGTGGATGATGTCAAACTACTGGGTGATATGTTCCATAAATTGCTGACTGAACAACAACTAGCGATATAAGCCTAAATTAAAGCACGGGTTAAACTGTGTGAATACCTAACTACTTTTAATAACCGAGCTTTTAATCTAATTTTCCTGACTTGCCAGCCAATATGTTATGCCAGTGTTTATACTCTGGCATGGCTCTTTTCACCTCATCCCAAAATGCAGCGCTGTGATTAGGATGATGCAAATGGCACAGCTCATGTACGATGACATACTCTGTACATTCTATTGGATACGCCGGTAAATAAACGGATAACCAAACTCTTTTGGCTTTAGTGTTACAGCTACCCCAGCGTGTTTTCATTTTCTTTATTCTTATTTCAGCCGCCGTTTTACCCACAATTGGCTGCCATTTATTAAAAAGTTTCGGCATGACTATCTGTAGCTCTTGCCTATACCAATGAATTCTCTCATTCTCGCCCATCATAAAAGGTTGTTTCTTGCCCCAAAGCCTTAAGTTTCCCAAACTTGCCTGCTGAAATGGGTTTTGTGAGGGTTCTACATTAGATGAGATTCTTTTTAATAGAATAGCATGTTGATTAATCGCCCACTCTACTCGGCCACTTATTGCGATAACAATATCTTTATCAGTAGCATAATAGGGCACCGACACTGACAAACGGCTTGGCTTTAGACGAAAGTTAATATTCTTAACTCGTTTGCGCGTAACAATCAGACTAATATTTGCCTGTTGCAACTCTTGCTCTATAGCACGATATAAATCTTGTATCTGTCTAGCGTTATACATAAAAGTCGCATTTTATAATATAGTCCGAAGTAACCTAAACTAAAGAAGTAATCTAAAATAGTTGTAAGGCAAGCAAGCGAAGGGTAAGGAGTAAGCATTATAGCAAGCAAGAGTACCGCTTAGAATGACTTTGACTATAGTGGCATCCAGCTTAATAGCATCAAGCATCCACTACACACGCTGCATATGGTTATCAAAGGCGTAAGGTAGATGTACTTTATCAACGTGCAGATTCTGATTATCTGTCATTGCATAGGGTTTATCCATTATTGAAGTAGCATTTGAGTGAGTACCAGCATCTATCACACTCAATCGGCTAAGAAAGCCCTGTCCATCGCTAACGATAAAGCTAGGTACACTACTATGAGTCCTCTGCACATTATTACTTACCTGTTGTGTAAGAACAGCAACTCCAGCACAATCACGTAATTCAGCAACACCTTTCATAACATCTGTCGTTAAATCAAATACAGCAACACAGCCACCGATTGGACTGGTCACACAGAGCAAATTATGTTCCGAATCAACAGCAACGCTAGCAATATAATGATGAAAGCGATGCCAACCTTTTGTGTCGTCTTCAGGCAGCTTTAGGGGTGTAAACCCTGAATTACCACGTTTGTGAGTTAAAACTAGTGGTAGACTTAAATGTCGCTCACCCTGAAATTGAATACCGATTGCCACAGTGCCATCTTCATGCATGGATAGATGTCGCACGCTCATTTGATTGTGCTCTGGATAAACCTGCTGCAAAATCTGACCATCATGTCTATTAATATAGACTAGCGATGACTGCATGCTGTCAATATTCAGCTCTTCTCGAGAGGCCTTTTCGGTCTTAATACCTCCGTTAGCAATGACTAGGGTGTTACCATCAGGATGCATGACTAGCTCATGGGGACCAATACCTTTAGTCTCAAACTCTCTTGTTTTTTTGTAACCTGATGCAACGTCATAAACCCCAATAATACCTGCAAACGTATTGGTATTATTTTCTGTCACATACAACAGACTGCCATCTAAACTATAACAGGCATGACCGTAAAAATGACGATTAATATCTGCCTTAATATTATAAATAACATTACCCGTTTCAACAGACAAAACCCAAAAAAACTCACTTGGCCTACGCCCCATCACTGCTACATGTGGAGTCGAGAGATTTGAGTCTTGTGGAAGTGGCTGTATTAAAATATCATGAACACGCTCTGGCATAGGAGTGTGCCAGACAATTTTTCGGTTGGTATCAATACCAACCACAGCAAACTCATTAGATGTTAAATCAGCAACCCCGCTTATCCAACTCGCACACTTGACCGGTTGGCTAACCGTCTGTTTCCTAAGATTGAGTAAGGTGCTTTCTATGGAATCTCTCTCTTCGGAATGCTGAAATCTTCTTTTATAAGCTTCAGCAGCACCGTTCCAGTAATCTTTTAACCGTGCATTAGGATTATACTGCCTGCGCCCTAGATGATGCGCGCCAACTAATGCTGCAGTGCCGAAGCCAGTAATCAATATCGTTTCCATACCTGACTTTATAAGTTTTGGTAAGGCCATAGAGTTTATTAGGTCAAGCTTAGACATTAATCCCCATCCGTACTATTAAAGCCTACTTGTACGCCAAGTATCGGCATCAACTGCCGTTTTATAGCCTGAGTCAAGGCGGTTAGCTTGTCATATAGCAATTGTTGCTGTTCTGGCGTTGCATCGGCGATGTCTTCAGGAAGCTGCGCTAGTAAAGTTGAAGTCCGTGCAAGGATGGTAGAAATTTCATCCGTTAAGGTATCTTTATCATTTGCTGCCAACATAGCAACGAGATTGGGATCGGTCAGGGCTGTATTCAATGCCGCCACTTTAGCGGTAATGATGTCTCGACTTTGACCTGCTGTTGCAGCTGGTAAATGTCCTTTTTTGCTACCCGTTAAACCAAGCGGCTTATCTAGTGAACTACTTTTGGTAGTTTCGACTAAGGATAACAAAGAGTTAATCCAGCGATTCATACCCAATACAACATCGCCCTCCTCGCCTGCCAATAGTTGAAAGGGGACTGCTTCCCATGCTTTATCTACCTCACTAAGGCGATGGGCCAAGGCAGAACTGGCACTGATTACGTATTGACATTGCCCAGCATCCAGCGTGTCATTTGCAAATAATACCTCTTCAAGTCCAGGTATACCTTGTACCACGGCACTTTCTTGTACCAACTGCTCTGGTGTAAGCTTTGGGTTAGCGTCAATTAAATCTATCACGCCTTGATGCACCAAACCACGTTCATCGGGATAATAGTTTATATATAGATTACTCATACTATCCATAGCTGTACCGAAATTAACTATTTCAGCGCTAGCCCATGCCTTGGCTAACGCTAACCATTGTTGTCTTAGCACGGTTAGAGTTTCTGAATTGACCGATCCCGTATGACAATGTTTGGTTGCTAATGTATTTAAACGAGCACTTTGTTCAGCCACACTTTTGTAAGATGGAACAATCTGATCATTAGCAACGCTTTGTAGATAATCTTTAAGGGTCTCTTCAGATAGCTTTATTGACTCAGTGGGTGTTACCGATCTATCTAGCGTGTTGGCTTGATCTTTAGTAGCTTTGTTATCAACGGCTTCTTCCACCTTTGAATCTGTATTTGTTGTTTCGTCATTTGTGTCGTTCGGTTTAGTGCAGCTAATTAATAACCCTGCACTAAGGGCAGATAACAACATAGCAGCCAGTTGATGTTTTTTCATAAGACACTCTACTTATTTAGTTTTTAATAACTTACTTGATAATGGGGCTTTTAAAAGAAACGAATTAAGTCAAACAATAAAGTTAAGTTATAAAGAATTTAAAAAAGCTTCTAACTCATTACGTCCTTTCTTATCCAGCTGTAATACCTGCTCTTTTTGTTGTTGAGCTTCGCCGCCATGCCAAAGTACTGCTTCCATTAATGTACGAGCCCGACCATCATGTAAAAATGTAGCTTGCGGATCAACGGCTTGGGCTAAGCCAACGCCCCATAAAGCTGGTGTACGCCACTCATAAGAAGTGGCTAAGAACTCAACTTGAGCATTATTTGGCGGTAGCTTACCCGCAATAGTACGATCCGCTAAATCTTCGCCCATGTCATGTAAAAGTAAGTCTGTATAAGGATAGATAATTTGACCCTGTTGTTCAATGTGATCATCTTTACCCTTTGGTAATTGATAGCGGGGGGTATGGCAGTTTTGACATCCGATTGAATAAAAGCGCTGCTTACCTGCCAATACAGTTGGGTCATCCGCATTGCGGCGATGTGGTACGGCTAAGTTGCGAGTATAGAACTCTACAAATTTTGCAACCTCGTCATTCACTTCAACAGCTGGTTTTCCATTACCTTGCTCATCAGCTCCGCTCGCTGCTTGATTACACTCCTTTTCAGCTTTTGTACACGATTCAACAGGACGAATATTGGACGTAAGCCCCATATCCTCGTTAAAAGCACTTTGATTTTGGGTAATGAGTCGTGTTTGTCCTGCTTTCCAACCAAACTTACCCAATGCGTTATTACCTGTTTCAGGATCTATAACCCAATTAAACTTACCGCTAATGCCGTTGCTATCTTTATCATCTACATCGGCTTGACGCTTAATAGCTTCTTCTGGGATGTATTCAAGTAAGCCAAGCCCAATCATCGGTAGGGCAACCCTAGGTGATACCATCAGCTCATCATCAAACTTACCATAACCCGCATTTACGAGTTGGAAGTCAGGTCGACGCAAAGTAATAACATAACCATCAGCAAAGGTAACCGGCACATCCTGCCATTTTACAGCGATTTTAGCCTCGGCAGGAACGCCCTGCACACCTCTATCTTGTAACTGTCCCCCATAAACAGAGTGAGGTACTTTCTCTATTTCTGAGTTTTGCAGTTGTTCAAGTTGTTCCGCCGTCGCCGCGGGCATAGCAAGACGAATTAATAAGCTGTCTGCATTGTCGTCACTATTGACGGGCGCATGCCCGCGTCCATCTTTAATATGACATGATTGACAAGCAGCAACATTAAACAAAGGCCCTAGACCATCTCTGCTATCGGTACTCGCTGGGGCAATAACCCACGGCTGTTTAAAAAAAGCATTCCCAACAAAAAAGTTGCCTTTGCGCGACGCGGTAATATTAGATGAGGGCTTTGAGTAACTCTCAGAGGAGGTAATGGTTATACCTGTATCGCCACCTTGCTTTACTTCTTGAGGATCAAACTGGATTAACTGAGCTAAAGACACTCCAGCCAACG
Source organism: Psychrobacter sp. CX97 (assembly GCF_057396285.1). NCBI lineage: Bacteria > Pseudomonadati > Pseudomonadota > Gammaproteobacteria > Moraxellales > Moraxellaceae > Psychrobacter > Psychrobacter sp. CX97. The sequence goes on from NZ_JBXYJE010000021.1 coordinate 13,319, forward strand.
CCTCTATCGTTTGAGCTCTTACATCAACCTCTGGGTTATGATCCTTTGTCTCTACCGATTTAGATTTGTCTATCTCATTACCTTTATCCGCTTTTTTTTGCTCTGGATTTGGCTGACATGCCAACAATGACGACATGATTACTACTACAGTAAAAGCCGTTAAACCCTTTAAAGCGACGTAAGGTTTATTATAGGAGTTTGCACTCTTTACCCTGATAATTTGGCGAATCTCATTTGAAATTTGACCCAATAGCATACTCAGACCTTAGCAAGACACTCCTTGCTATATTAAATTAAGTTTCATAAGCAAAACACGCTACCAACTTACAGTTGATAGCGTGTTTATTGTACTACATAGATACCTTAATAAAAATTATTCTCATTTCAATTTCTTTCGATATTAAGCAGTCATTACTTCCCAATATTGCGAATAATTAAAATTGAGATCCTGTATCGGCGTCAAGGTTTTCAATACCGATACTCTTCGCAGACATTTCAATTGAATCAGTTAATGCCTGTAAGTCATTAATTGCAGATTCAACCCAGCCTCGGCGTTTGTTCTGCTCTTCAGCTGACACACCTACTTTGCTGGCCTGACCCACAGTCGCAATCATTTGGTCAACTTTGATACCATTCTTCTCGCCCTGTTCAACGATTGTTTCGAAATCCTCTTCAACGGCATCGAATTTGGCTTCTAAATCTTCAGCAGCGCTTTCTTGGCCGCTATCCTTGAGGTAGTCTTTGATACCATAACCCCCTACTTCACGATTTGATACGCTTTCGTATTGACCCTCAAAAATATTTGCAATTCCACGTGCATTGTCTGCATAGCTTAAGTGAGTTAAGTCACTAAAACATTCATGTTCATCTTCAGTAGAGCCAGTAACAAACGCTACCTGCATACGCTCAGAAGCAAGCTCGCCTAAAGCTAAACTGCCCATTTGATAAAATATTTGGCGCACTGCGTTATCATCTTTGCGTGACATTAAATCGCTGCGTAGGGTGTTTTCTGAATTTGGCTGCCATTCAGCAACCATGTCGGTTAAATCGTCAACCAGCAATTGTGCAGCAGCCTTTAGGTATTCTCCACGTTTTGTACAAATAGCAGCATCACTTGAGTTACCTTCTCCACTGGTACAGCTATCATCCCTCATATAGTCCGTAACTGGGCGCTGTCCTGAACCTTCGCCAACCCCGTTAACGTCTTGACCCCAAAGTAAAAATTCAATAGCGTGGTAGCCGGTTGTCACATTAGCCTCACTACCACCGATTTCATTCATCTCAGCAAGTAGTTCAGGAGTAATGTCTTTTGTATCCTGCTTAATACTACCGACAGTAATACTGTCAGAATTTATAATATTGTCTGCACTATTGTATTCTCCAGCATAACCTTCTGAGACATAGTCAATCAGAGCTTCATCAAGTGGCCATGCATTCACTTGACCTTCCCAACCATCTACACTTTGAATCTCACGCTTATCATTAGCGCTTACAAAACCTTCATCAAAACGGAATACCTCAGTTTGCGAGTATGGGCTGCGAGCTTCTTTATAAACTTTTTTAGCCATAGCTAAATTTTCTTCAGTTGGCTCTTTGACAAATTTATTGACAGCTTCTTGTAATCGTTTGGCTTCGCTCAATGAATCTTCATAAGCGGCTTGTGCCATATTAGCGTAGCTAGTGACTAATTTTTCAGCAGGTTTACCTGTAAGCTCGCCGTCAGCTGCTTGAGTATTTGCTGCTTGAGTTTCGGCCGAAGTCATCTCTTCTTTTGTACTCTCTTCTGCTGACTTAGCGCATCCTGTTATGACCAATGAACCAATAACGATTGCGGTTAAAGCTCTTGAAATTTTAGTCTTGAACATAGTGCATGCTGTATCTGAGGACATAATAGATTACTCAATTTTGTGAATTTATATTATAAACGTGTTACTGCTTATTACAGATTATAATGCTATTGATAACTATTATCAATAGCATTCATTTTTATTCATACCTATATCTTTTAATAATAACTATTGATTTCAACGCTATTTAAAGAATCTAAGATTAATCCTTCATATAAAATCAAAAAGAGCCAGCATATTATTGCTGACTCTTAAACATATACCCTGACAATAAACCAGTTAACGGTTTATTTATTCAATTAGTCCACGCTCTTAGGAGCATTAATTTGAATTTCAACGCGGCGGTTTTGTTGTCTTCCTGATTCAGTGCTATTAGCGGCTACTGGACGCGTCTCGCCATAACCATATATACGAATACGATTACCTGATACCCCTTGGCGTACTAGATAGTTTGCAACTGACTGAGCCCGGCGCTGAGATAAATCTTGGTTATAAGCCGCATTACCAGTACTATCAGTATGGCCCATAACATCTAAAGTTGTTTTATCATATTCAACCATAGTTGCAGCAAGCTTATTAAGCGTATTATTAAATGATGGGTTAATGTAAGTACTATCATGAGCGAAAGTAATATTACCTGGCATAACCAAGTCAATGTTACCAGCAGAATCACGCTCAACAGTCACGCCAGTACCTTCCATTTGCTGTTGAAGTTTTTTCTCCTGATTTTCCATATAAACGCCTACTGCGCCGCCCAGTGCAGCGCCAATAGCAGCATCACGACCAGTGTGATCACCACCAGTAGCTTTAGAGATACCTGCACCAGCGGCAGCGCCAGCCAGTGCACCTAGGGCACCTTTATGAATAGTTTGTTGTCCGGTTGCAGGATCCGTGGCACAACCAGCAAGCGCAAGACCAGAAGCAAGAGTAGCAACCATTAATGCATTTTTCATAATATATCCTCAAGGTTAATCAATAAGTTTTTTATCTATCGACTATTCACTGCTCATCTTAATCTAACTCATTAAACAATATTTAATTTATAAAACGTTGTCTGCAATGAATGTACGACAATAATTATAATAGAAAGTTTTGCTTAATAAAGTTAGCAAATGTTTCAGGGTTATTATGCGGTTTTAAACCTTCACCTGTGTAATAATTTGTGGTTTTGCTGTATAGCGTATATTTAGAAAGTAATGGATTTAGTCACAATAATAAGGTTTTGAGACCACATATATCATAGATCAATCAGAAGTTTAAAAAAACCTAAAATAGAATGAAATATAACCCTTCTTATTTGGAAATTTTCCTGGCATCATCTTTAATAAAAACCTGCTATCTTATTAGACGTTATTTATTATGGCATTATAGCTTACTGATTAATAGAGAGTTAAGTTTAGAGTATAGGTTGCTTGCATAATACAGATTATAAATATCTGTGTCTTATGGGTGTTTTAGTCCTAAGTAAATCCTAAACGATCAGATATAAGACATAGGTAGATTGAGATTGATACCTACTTTAACAGCACAGCATTAACAGGACTGCATTGATTTAAAGGCTCATGAATAACAAGTTAAATATATCAGATTTCTGATACTAGCTTAGTTAAAATAGTGGCATAAGCTTGTCGTGATATCTGTAACCCGTTGTCAGGAAACTGTAGACTGGTTTACAATCGTAAACTGTTAAAAGCGTTTTAGCTTACCTTATTCTTACTTCTTTGTTCTTACTTCCTTGGCATTTTTTAATAACTTGGCACTTTTAATAAATTGGTACATCTTATGAAAATAAAAAAAATATATCAACGCTTACACGAAAAATCTCCATTGCTGGGTAAAATGAGTTCTTTTACGACTGCAGCTGCCTTGATTGGGGCAAATACACTGACTGTCGGTTTCCCTCTATGGCTATTAGGCATAACAAAAGTAGCCACCGGTTCAAGTGTTGCGGATAGCTCAGTTATCAAAATCGCTAAACACTGGATCGCCACTAACAACAACTTGATTGACAATGTACTACCTGAGCGGGATTGGCGTATTGACTTGCCTGAAGGACTTGAAAAAGATAAACAGTATCTACTTATTAGTAACCATTTATCTTGGGTGGATACCAGTATCGTCCAATACATCAGTCAAGACCGTTTACCCCTTACTCGGTTCTTTACTAAATATAATTTGATTTATATCCCATTTATTGGACAGGCCTTCTATTTTTTAGATTTTCCTATGATGAAGCGCCATACTAAAGAAGAAATTGCTAAAAACCCTGAATTAAAAAACCGCGATATTTTAGAAGCCAAACGTGCCTGCGAGCTCCTCAAAAATAAACCCTTTGCTTTACTTAATTATTTAGAAGGTACTCGTTTTACTCCCGCTAAACGGGATGCTCAAAAATCGCCCTACAAAAATCTTCTTAAACCAAAAGCAGGCGGTATCTCACTGGCTATTCAAGCGCTAGGTCCTCAGATTGATGGTATTCTAGACTTGACCATTGTTTATCCTGACGGCAGCCCTTCTTATGCTGATTTGTGGAAAGGCGATATAAAGCGCCTTGGCGTACATATGAAACGCATTGATATTCCACAAAAACTATTTAATGCGATTGAAGACGGCGATTATAATAATGATGAGGCCATTAAGCAGACTATGTATGATTGGTTAGATGACATTTGGCGCCAAAAAGACGAACAAATTTCTCTCATGCTTGCGGAATTTGAGAATAACAGTAAAGGAATTGGCTAAGATAAAAACCCTCAAGACACCAACATAGACTATTAACGTAAATATATTGCCTCAACTTTAGAAAGTCGAATTATTGATCATTGCGTGGTGTCCTAGTAAAAACAAATTAACAGCACATAATAACCGTCGCATCTTGAGAATGTCATACGCTTTCGCTAACATGGTGTACCTCAAAATATCTAGAGAAGCCTACTGCGATGCGTTCATCAAAAAAATCAACGACTAACAACAGCCGAATTACCGAAAAAGAGTTTATACGTTTGCAAGGTGTTGCTAGCAAAAGCCTGCCTACAGACTCCCCTCAGGTACCTAAGTCAACCAGCAAGTTAGAACTGACTTATGATATTACCATGCTCATCATTATCGTGATTGATTTGGCAATCATTGGAATTGATTTAGTGCTAATGAGTAATTTTGCAAACCAAATGGCTAACTGGTTAGGTTTGACGCATCATTTAACTTACTACACCCAAGAGATTCACATCCCACTACGTATTTTAGGCAGTTTTTTTACCATTTTCTTAATAACTGAATTAGCCATTCGCTGGTTACTCTCTATACTAAAAAAAGAGTACATGCGCTGGTTCTTTTTTCCTTTTGTGCACTGGTATGAAGTATTAGGCTGTTTTCCTCAGTTGCGTGCCTTACGTTTGCTTCGAGCCCTCTTTATTGGTCGAAAGCTGTATCAAATGGGCTATCAAGTATTGCCAGAAAAGTGGATTACTACTGGCAAATTTTACTATGGACTTATACTTGAAGAGCTTTCAGATCGGGTTATTTTGACTGCGACGGGCAATCTCCGCCATCAACTGGCAGGCGGTGACACTCGCCAACGTTTGATGGAAAAAACGCTGAATAAAAATCGCCCTGCCATTCAGGCTATGATATCCTCAATGCTTAAGCAAGAATTGGTCCCTAAGCTTAAGCAGGTAGCTCATGGTCCTGTGGCTCAAGAGCTATCGAGCCATGTCGGTGCTTCTGTTCATGACGCTCTAGCCAATACACCTGAGCTGCGCCGTTATTTAAGAATGATACCCATTGCTGGTAAACTGATTGAAAATGAACTACATGCCATTGGCGAGCATGTTGGAGAAAACCTAGTAGGCTCTTTAACCTATCGCCTTACTCAAACTGAAACATTAGACTCACTTATTGACGCCATTGCTGAAGCGATAGCAGAAATTGACCTTCATAACTCCGAACTTGAATTATTAATAACTAACATTGTTGATGATAGTTTAAACGCGTTTGAGGAGCAGGTAAAAGTACAACAATGGAAACACCAACAATTTTTGCATTTATAATAGTGCTATTAATCAATTATAATCACTAACAGCTGTAAATAATTTATAACACGTTATTTGAGCTATATATCATTAAAATAATCTCATAAAATAGCAATATAATACCGTATCAACTTGTTACCAAGCCTGTTTTATAACTAAGAAAAAAGCATAACAATAAGACTCTGAACAACTATACACTTAACAGATAATATAAAAAATTTATCGTTATTCCTCAAGGATTTGCTATGACTGCCTCTACTGATGCCAATACCCCTGCGTTAACTTTATATGGCAAAATGCTTACCTTTACCCGCATAAAATTGACCACAGCTGACCTTGAAAAAATCTCGACACAACTTGAATTAACGCTAGGCAACAAAACTAGCAAAATCCCAGTAGTCATTGATAGTGATATAGAGCAAGACTTACCCGCTTTAGTAGACTTATTTTGGTCTTGGGGATTACAGCCAATTGGAGTCGTCACTGGAGTACTGGACGAAGCCGCTAAAGCACAAAAACTGGCTATCTTCCCCAGCGATGGCAAAAGAATTGAACGTATTATCCCAGCAAAACAGGCTATACAAACCAAGCCTGTCGACCAATTGCAAAACGATGATACGTTAGTTCAGGAACAAGCTAATGCTGAGCCTATTATAGGGTCTGATAGAGTAACCAGTATGATTTACGATCAAATGGTACGCTCAGGGCAAAGTATAAATCATGTGGGCGGGGATCTTATTTTAACCAATAGTGTTAATGACGGTGCCGAAGTTATCACTGACAATAGCCTACATGTCTATGGACGTGCTCAAGGGCGCTTGGTTGCAGGTGCAACAGGAGACAAAGACGCACGTATTTTCTGCCAACGTTTCAACCCGTCACTCGTATCTGTGGCAGGTACCTATTGCTTGCATGATAGTATCCCTACAGAAATGCTGGACAAACCCGTTCAGGTTAGCTTTAAAGAAGAAGTGGGCTTAGTTTTTGAAATTATGAGCAACACTTAAATAATGGATCGGAAGGAGCGACAGACTAATTTTAAAACCTATCATTGGCTTTAATTACTATGGCTTTAAGTACTATGCAAGAAGTATTATCAAAAGCTAAACTGTTACTTTAGTAACAACTATGGTAATCTAGCCATATTAAAATTTGACTTACCTAGCGTACTTGTGCTTCTGTCGTTATAGTTCTGAAATAAGCAGTCCACTCGGGCTAACGTAAGTATAACGTTTCTAAAAGACTTAACTTTGTCAGACTCGTGAGCGCTGTTTTTATAGTTTCTGCACTTGTTTAACTTGTTAGGTTAACTTTTAGATTTGATAAAAACTTAAACATTGTTAAATAGTTATGGGCAAAGTTTCTGTCCATTATATAGATTTATAGGAGTATGCCATTGTGGCAAAGATCGTTGTAATTACCTCTGGTAAAGGTGGCGTCGGTAAGACGACGACCAGTGCTTCATTTGCCGCAGGGTTAGCATTGCGGGGTTATAAAACTGTCGTTATTGACTTTGATGTTGGTCTACGTAATTTAGACTTGCTAATGGGTTGCGAAAACCGCATTGTTTATGACTTTGTAGATGTTATTTCTGGGAATGCACGTCTGTCTCAAGCCTTGGTAAAAGACAAGCAGTTGGATAATTTGTTTATATTACCAGCGAGCCAAACTCGAGATAAAGATGCATTGACCGATGAAGGTGTTGCTGAAATTATGGACGAACTGTCTAAACAGTTTGACTATATTATTTGCGATTCACCAGCCGGTATTGAGCGTGGGGCACAGTTGGCAATGTACCATGCTGATGAGGCTATTATCGTAACAAATCCTGAGATTTCATCGGTTCGAGATTCAGACCGTATTATAGGTGTATTACAAAGCCGCACTAAGAAAGTCATCGAAGGAACAGGAACAGTCCGTGAACATTTAGTCATTAACCGCTATAATCCTGAGCGCGCTGCTGCTAATGAGATGATGGATATTGACACAATCTCCAATGATATCTTAAAAGTTCCACTACTTGGCGTGGTACCTGAGAGTAATACTGTACTTGAAGCGTCAAACCAAGGCGAACCCGTCATTCACTCGTCCGACTCAATTGCTGGCCAATGTTATGATGACATTGTGGCTCGCTTTTTAGGCGAAGAAAGAGAGTTACGTCATATTGATGTTAAGAAGAAAAGCTTCTTACAACGCTGGTTTGGAGGTTAAGATGTCAAGAAAAAAAGGATTTTGGAGTAATTGGTTCGGTACCGAAAATAAAAGTACGGGCAGTGCAAATACTGCGACTGAAAGACTAAAAGTTATTGTCGCAAGCGAAAATAGACTAAACTCTCGCTTAACGACAGATCGTATCGAGAAGATGAAACGAGAGATATTAGATGTGGTTAATAAATATGTAAATGGCGTACAAATTGATGATGTTAATATAAATCATCGTCATGAAGATAATCTAGATGTACTCGAGATGAATATTAATCTTCCTGAAAAGCCTTAACTTTTACCGTTAACCCCAGCTACCGTAAGCAGATTTAATTAATAAAAGAGCCCTAAATATTTGAACTGACCCCCAAAAGTTGGACACAACTTATGGGGTATTTTTATGCGTTACAATCTAGATTTTAAGATCAAAGTCATAGGATACTATAAGCAAGGACATACCGGTCATGCCACAGCAAAGAAGTTTAAAGTGAATCCAAGATTTGTAAGTAAATGGGTCAAGCAATATCAAAGCGGTGGTATAAAGGCTATTAAGCCAAAGACAAGCAAAGCCAAATACAGTAGTGAGTTTAAACTTAACGTACTAACAACGATGCTTACCCAAGGCCTAAGTCAATTGGAAGTTGCTCTAAGGTATAACATCAGCTCACCAGCTTTAATCAGCCAGTGGCACAAAGCTTATCGACTACAGGGTATGTCTGGACTCATATCTAAACGTAAAGGTAGAGCGGCCATGAGCAAACCATTTATCACAGACAAACCAGATGATGAAAAGATATTAGCAGAGCTGAAACGTGAGAATGAATATCTTCGTGCGGAGAATGCCTACCTAAAAAAGCTCGATGCCTTGCTCAGGGAGAGGGAACAAGCCGAGACAAAGCAAGGCTCATCGAAGGACTAAGGGATAAATATTGCATATCAGCTTTACTTAAGATAGCTGATATGCCTAAAAGTGTCTTTTATTACCATAGGTGTCAGTTTGATGCTGAAGACAAATACGCTGATTTAAAGCAGCGTATCATCGAGCTATATTACCAACATAAAGGTCGGTATGGCTATCGTAGAATCACAGCCGCATTAAAGCAGTTAGGCATGCATCATAACCATAAGCTTATTGCCAAGCTTATGAAGCAGTTAAATCTTAATGCGAAGATCAGAAGAAAGAAGTATCGATCCTATAAAGGTCAACAGGGAAAAATAGCAAAGAACTATTTAAAGCGTCGCTTCCATGCTGGTAAACCCAATAAACGCTGGTTAACAGACATTACTGAGTTTAAGGTGGGTGACAATAAATTATATCTATCTCCGATTCTTGATTGCTATAATAATGAAATAGTCAGTTATACCTTATCTAAAAGACCAACCTATGATGTGGTAAGTAAAATGCTAGATTTTGCGCTAGATAAGACGAAAACAAGTCGTCATAAAAAGTTAATGCTTCACTCTGATCAAGGCTGGCATTATCAAATGAAGCCTTTTAGAAAGACGCTTAAAAAGCATAAGATAAGACAAAGCATGAGTAGAAAAGGCAACTGCATAGATAATGCGTTAATGGAGAGCTTCTTTGGCACACTGAAGTGTGAGACCATCTATATTGAAAAGCCTAAAACTATTGATGAACTAGAAAAGCAAATTCATGAGTACATTCATTATTACAATCATGAGCGTATTCAGCTTAAACTTAAAGGACTGAGTCCTGTGAAGTACAGAATTCAGTCCTTGAGATAGACTTAAACCGTCCAACTTTTGGGGGTCAGTTCA
>NZ_JBXYJE010000022.1:0-8055 GCF_057396285.1 Psychrobacter sp. CX97
TTACATAGCACGATTGGTTATGTGTCGCCTTTTGAGTTTGAGAGACGATACTATGATAGTTTTAGTGAGTCAGACAAAGCTGCCTGACTCAAGCAATCCACTCTCCGATATAGTCGGGGCGGTTCAAATTGATTTAAACCAACTTAATATTTTAATTTGAGTGTAGTGATAATACTTTTTAAAATAAAAATTTAGGGATTATATTTATAAATACTATGTTAGACAATTACATTGTAAATTAATTTGAAAGGCTAAGTTTAGATTACTTGAGTTTTTACAGCTGATGTCACTTCTAGAATAGTGTTGATTTATTAGATATTAATCAAAAATACAGTAGCACTTTTCTATCATGTCAGGCTTGCTATAGGTATTACTTAGCATTTGAACCCGAAGACATATTTAACGGTAAAATTGAATTAAATGAATTTTACTTAGTTGGTATACGTAATCTGAAATGAAATCAAGGAACTTGTGTTAAGTAAGACTGCTGTATCTGGAGTTTTAATGTGTAATGGCAAAGTTTACCGTTATTATATAAGGTAGCTAAACAGCAAATTTCTATTATACGGAAGATAAAGCATGGTAGCTTTGTTTATATAGATCGTTATCTAGTAATTCAAGAGTTTGAAAGAATGATTTGACATTTAATTTTTATCTACTATTACAATCTCTAAATTTATAATTATCTACAATATTACTGGTGAGTTAAATTGGCGATTCTTTCAGAAAAGTTACGAAAAATACTTAAGAAGTTTTTACGCCATCCTATTGTTTCATTAAAGGATATTTATATAAAGCGTTTCATACTCAAAAATAATAAAAATATTCAAAATAACTTTAACCAACTTTTGATTTTTAAAAGTGCTTATGATGTAAATAGTATGAAGTATGGTGAGGAGTATTTATGGCCATATCTACGTAATCATTTATGGGCTAATATTAATTCTATTTCAATCGGTAATTTAAGGGATTATGCTCTCAAACCATCGAGAATTCAGGGTGTGTATTTTGAGGATTTACATGAGAGTCAAAAAAAAATATTAAAAAGCCTGCCAAACTTCATAAATTCTAAAAATCACGAAGAGTTTGAACAAAGTGATTTTGTATTTTTTGTAATGCAGGATTCAGTTGAAAAAACTGAAGTAAATGGAAGAGTTTCTCATAAAGATATAGATTTATACTATAATGAAGCACGTAAGGTCTCTACTGCAATAAAAATTGAAGTTATAAGGAGTCGAAATTTTTCTAATGATTGGAATAGGTATATTGAGCCAGTAATATTAATAGCTTTAACAAAAACAAATTTTCAAATTGCTAAAGATAAAATTTTATATGATAAAAGTTTCTTTAATAAATTCAAAAAGCTATTACCATGTATAAAACCTATTGATGAGCATTTATTATTAGCTATCTTTGAATATGAGCTTAATGCTAGAGAATATTATATTAATTTACTCAAATCTATTAGACCTAAAGTAATATTTTTAAACTTCTATCATAGATACGCCCCTCTCATTTCTGCAGCTGACTCTTTAGGAATATTAACTGTTGATATCCAGCATGGTATTCAAGGTACTTGGTCTCCCTTGTATAATAACTTTGAAGAATTAAGTCTTGTAGACTATCAAGCTCTTCCAGATTATTTTGCTGTATACTCCAAAAATGAATACAGTAATATTACTCAAAACTTTAAGTCAATTAATAAACACAAGCCTATAGTCATGGGTTATCCATTTCTCGAAGCTTCACAAGCTATAGAGAAGACTCCAATTAAAAAAAAATTAAATAATAGCACTAATCCCCTTAATAAAAACACTCTAAGAGTTTTATTTATTTTGCAAAAGCAAGAGAGTATTCCCGAGTATATTGTTAAAGCTATTAAAATGACATCTGATTTATGCATTTGGTATATAAGGCATCACCCTAAAGGACGTAAGTTCTTTAGGGCTCATAATAATAATTATAAAAATTTAATTATGAGTTCAGAAATTGATAAAATGCTCCCAAAAGATATTGTATCTTTAATGGACTTAAGTATATCGGAAGGGTCAACATTAAGCTTAGAGTTAAGCCTATTAGGAATGCCAGGGATTATAATTGGAAAAGAAGGGTTTGATAATTATACGAAAGAGATCAACTCAGGTTATTTTTATTGGTCAGATAAAAACCCCCTAAATTTAGTTAAAACTATAAACTACTTAAGTAAGAATAGCCATCGAGCCCTAAATGATTATAATAACTGCATTAATGCTGAAGAGTTTATTCATACTATTTGGAGACTGAGTAATAAAAAACACTAAGATATTGATGATTGAAATAAGAGTGGTACAAGTTTTAACATTCTTTTGGAGTTAACTCCGATGGATAATTATACTTAACATGGGTTATTGCCTTTGTAAATACCCCATCCTTAACACAACATCATCGTAGAATAATTAAGCAACCTGTCTATACTGGGCAGGTGTCATATCATTAAGTGAATCATGGGGTCTTTCAGTGTTATAAACCTTGATCCAATCTTCAGTCAGTTGACTGACCTCATTTAAGTTATTAAATAAGTAACAATCTAAAACCTCATTGCGATAACTGCGATTAAACCTTTCAATATATACATTTTGATAAGGACAGCCAGGCTCAATATAGTCAATAAAGATATCATGAGCCGCTGCCCAATCAGTGAATGTGCTAGATGTAAACTCACTACCATTATCTACTCTTATTTGCTTAGGATAGCCATGCCACTCGGCTAGCTGATCAAGATACCGGATCACTCTTAAAGATGGCATACTGGTGCCAATATCAATGCCTAATACTTCACGGTTATAATCATCAATCACATTAAAGGTGCGAAAGCGAATGTTGTTATGAAGCTTGTCACTCATGAAATCCATTGACCACGTATGACCTAATGTATTTGGTACACTTAGCGGCTGAGGGTTGCGTGCTGGTAGACGTCTTTTAGACTTACGACGTAGGTTTAATCTCAAAGCCGTATAGACACGGTGTACGCGTTTGTGATTCCATAAATAATCAAGTGCTCGAATGCGTTTAAAGCATTTTGGGAAACCCCAACGGTTATGTTTGTCAGTGAGCTCATTTAAAACATTAATAATCTCACTATCATCAGGCAGCTTAGGCTGATAGTAGTATGCTGTCCGACTGATACAGACTACCTGACAGCTAACTGATATACTAACCCCATGCTGCGCCTGTAATTCCTGCGCCCAGACTTTGCGCTCGTGGGCAGGCGCTATAGCTTTTTTATGATCTCTTCCTGCATCTGCGCTTTGAGGCTTAAATCAGCAAACATCTGTTTAAGTCTGCGATTTTCTTCTTCAAGCTCTTTTAATCGTTTGACGTCAGACGCTTCCATGCCGCCATACTTAGCCTTCCATTTATAGAACGTCGAGCTAGCAATCCCGTATTTACGGCACAGCTCTTTGGCGGGTATCCCTGCATCAGCTTCTTTTAAAATTGATACGATTTGGGTCTCAGTCATTCGTTTGCTCATATCAAAACTCCTTATGGGTATTTTATAAGAAATTCTACGTTTGAGCTGTGTTATTTTAGGGGATAGTTACACATGAGTTTTTAATTTTTTTAAAATTACTATAAATATCTATATTTGAAGCAGTTTATTGAGCATTTTTTTAATAAAAGGTTGTTTCTTTAACCGGCTGTTTTCTTGTCTTAAAATCAAGTTCTCTTTAACGGTAGCTCTAATATATTGCTGACTTTGGTTAAGTTGGTAATCTCCTTTCATTAATTTATAAACTTCGCTCTTAAATCTAGTGGCCGTGTCATTACTTTGATTAAAAAGTTGCTCTCTAAGAGTACGTTGACCTTCTAAGAATGTTGTACTCTCACTACGTATTTCCTTTAATATTTGGGGTAGTTTTTCAGGACTACATACTCTTAAGCCTATATTTGACCTTCGTACGTATTCTAAACTGTACTTATCTATTTTATTACTCTTAAAGATATCTGGAATCTCTAATAAAAAAATAGGTTTACTGAAATAAAGAGCATCAAAAATGGCACCACTGTAATCTGATATGAATACATCACAAATAATTAATAACTCTAATATGTCTGTGTTTTCGTAAAAAACTAAACAGTTTGTGAATGGGAGGTGAAGGTTTTCTTTATTTAAAATAGAGGTATTATGGTGTAGCTTAACCAGTACATTGTATTCATTAGCTAGATTACTAATGGCATCTTTATAGATTGGTAGGCTACTAAGATCTCCCCAAGTGGGTGCATATAATATTGTGGGGCGAGAAGGGTCTACTAGCGTTTTGAACTTTTCAATTATTAAAGCCTTATAATTGTTATCACTGAATTTATCAAAATTAGGATTACCGATGGAAGCGGTAGGTGAATAAGGTTGGATTTTGTCAGTTGCATATTGACCATAAGTTAAATTTAAATCTGCAAGTGAACGCCATGTTCCATAGTTGTGGGGTTCTTTAGCATATCCATACTGTAGCATTACGATTTTTGTAATTTTAAAATATGCAATCTGATAAAAAGGTGTCTGGCATATTAATACGTCTACATTCCCATCTAAATTGATAACTTCGTCTTTCGGAATCCTTTGTATGCGACCATTGAACTCTTCGAGCAAGTTATCATCGAAGATATCAGTATTATTATTCTTTTCTTCAATTATAAAACGAGCACTAGGTATTGCTCTCATTAATTGTGAAACGTGTCGAAGCTGAAAAGGGTTCCAGCCAATGAAAGCGATACTTATATTTTCAAGCATAAGGGCTCGATTCGGACAGTTCTAGAAGTTTTGTTATAAACTTTTGTGGAGTGGGGGTTTCAGAAATTTTACCACGATCTGATTGAATTGTAGTCTCCATAGATATTAAAGTTTCAATAATATTGTCCGAATCTGCAACTGAGTGAAATAATAGACCACTATCAATCTCTTGAACATAGTTGTCTCTGCCTTCTTTGCCGACAATCAAGCTAGGAATACCTAATATCTGTAGCTCAAGACTTAGAACAGACCCTTCAGAAATACACATGTCTAAATAATTTGAAAGGAAGTTTATCGGGGCGCGATCTAAGGTTTCATGTAAAATGACATTACTTAAATTGCAAAAATCTTTGCGATTAAAACTATGACCTTTCGGATGATGTCTTATTAGCCATATATATCTAGATTGCGTATTCCTTATTGCCTCTAAAAGGTAGGGAGGAATGTATCTTTGCTTCAGGAGGATTAGAAGTATTTTTTTTTGACCAGAATTCAAGTTACGTAGGAAGTTCTCGTATTCAGTATTTTTGAAGACAGTATTATTATTGGTAAGCCATGAATAACCCATTAAGATTGGTTTATGCTTATTTATAGAACTAAAGTTCTTATGTATATTTTTAGCTTCTCGTTTTGAGTAAACTGCAAAATAGTCAGGAAGTGCTTGATAATCTCGATATGCAATCTCTTCAAAATTATTATACAGAGGGGACCAACCTATTTGTACACCATGTTGTAAGTCTACGGTAATAATGCCGAGTTTATCAGCCGCAGAAATCAAAGGTGCATACCTGTGATAGTAGTTAAGAAAAATTAGTTTAGGTTTAATCAACTTTAATAGCTCAATATAATATTGACGGACATTTAGCTCATAGTTAAAAATTTTAATTAACTCAAGTTTATTGATACTGGCTATTATTGGTATATATTTTTTAATATTTTTGAAAATAGAGTCATCAAACTCTATTTGACTGCTAAAGTCTCGCTGATCAACTTTAGATATACCGATTAGCTGAGCTGGAAACTTATATCGACTCCAGTCATTTGCTAGTTTATCAGTGCGAATGACTTCAAATTTTTGTACGCTTCCTATATTAGCGGCAGCTTCTAAATAATGATCCGTGTATTTGTGATATATAGAACCATTGATTTCGAGTTTCTCTGTAGCATTTTGCATGACAAAGAATAGAATATCACTTTGAGTTAAACTACTCATGTTTTCTGAATGTATGATATTGTGTTCATTAATTAATTTATTTCTTACATTAGGTGTAAAATCCTCAATAAAACTTCCTTGAATTCTTGAAGGTTTTAAATGGTAATCATTATAGTTGCCTAGTGAGATAGAATTTATATTCGCCCATAGATGGTTACGCAAGTAAGGCCATAAATACTCATCTTCATATTTAAGGCTATTTACGGGGTAATTTTCTTTAAAAGTAACAAGCTGGCTTAGATTGGCTTGAATATTAGTATAATTTTTTAGTCTAAATCTTTTAAGGTATATATCACGTAATGAAACAAATGGATGCTTAAAAAATTTATTTAATTTATTAATAGCCTTAGCTCGTTGTTTATTATCTTTATTCACAAGCTGATATCCGATCTAATACGTGAGATGATATCTGTACTTGATATGCTCATCGTTCTATCTAAATAAACAACTTGGCATATGTCACTGTATTCATCAAACTTACCTTCCCAATCGTTACCCATGACTAATATATTAGCATTATATTTAGTCAAGTACTGTCGTTTTTCTTCCATCGATTCTTCTAGAAAAACACTCTTTACACAGCTCAGAGCTGATACGATGCTCATTCTCTCATGCTGTTTATAAATAGGCATCCTGTTCTTTTTTTTAGCGCTAAAAGAATCACTCGATACACCAACATAAAGCTCATCCCCAAGTTGGGCCGCCCTTTGGAGTAATCTTAGATGTCCATAATGAAATAGGTCAAATGTTCCAAATGTAACAACACACTTCATAAACTTCTCGAAAGGTAATTTAAGGCAACTTAAGTTCTTTATATAGGCGTATGATATCTCTATTTATTAAAGAATTAATTGTGGGTAAATAACTGCTACTTCTGTATTGATATTTTATCATAATTCTTGTACACCAATCTTGAAGGTTTAAGGTGAACCGCCCCGTGATTGTCGGAGACCTAACTTTCTGAGAGAATACGACAATGAAAACACGAAACTATACCCCTGAAATAAAAGAGCGAGCCGTCCGTATGCTAATTGAAGCTAAAGACGACTACCCATCCACCTGGTCAGCCATCAAAGCCATAGCGCCAAAGATAGGTTGCACGCCTGAGACACTACGATCGTGGCATAAAAAGCACATTGATAAAACCATTCCTGCAAATATTCAAGCTCAAAGCCAAGCGGAGCGTATTAAAGAGCTAGAATGTGAATGCAGAGAACTTAGACAAGCCAATGAGATCATAAGGAAAGCTGCAGCTTTTTTCGCCCAGGCGGAAATAGACCGCAAACCTTAGTGATGGTTCAATTCATTGACGAGCATAAGCCTGTTTATGGCATTCAAGCTATTTGTAAAGTCTTGCCGATTGCTCCATCAACCTACTACCGCATAAAAGACTTAAACGACAATCCGGAGAAACGTTCACAGCGTAGTTGTCATGATGACTTCTATCTTAATGAGATTAAACGTATATGGAAGGACAGCAAATGCCGATACGGTGCTCGTAAAGTCTGGAAACAGTTGAAATCCGAAGGTATACATCCTGCACGCTGCACTGTAGAGCGGTTAATGCGTCAACATGGCATGCAGGGTATCTGGCGAGGTAAGGGCAAGATAACCACTAAGTCTCGTGATGATCAAATACGGGCAGACGACTTAGTTAATCGTAACTTTAATGCCCATCGTCCTAACCAGCTATGGGTGGCTGACTTTACCTACGTTAAAACATTGAGTGGTTGGGTCTATACTGCGTTTATTATAGATGTGTTTGCCCGTAGTATTGTTGGTTGGAAAGTGTCTAATCGTATGAACACCGATATGGTAATGGCAGCGTTAAATCAAGCGATAGCCGACAGAAACCATCCTAAAGATGTGATTCATCATAGTGATCGCGGCGTACAATATTTATCTATTCGCTATACTGATAAGATGGCTGATTCTGGCGTCATTGCGTCTGTTGGCATGACAGGTAATTCATACGATAATGCATTAGCTGAAACGGTTAACGGGCTTTATAAAACGGAGGTGATTGATTATTTAAAACAACAGTGGCAAGGTGTGAGTGATGTTGAATTAGCAA
>NZ_JBXYJE010000023.1:0-6002 GCF_057396285.1 Psychrobacter sp. CX97
GGAAACGAAGTAAACAACCTGACTTGAAAGAGAAGGTTTAGAGCTTTAGGAACCTAAATGAAGAATAAATAAAAGCTTGACAGATATATAGTTAGACCATATACTAGACGGCTCACTAAGTAAGAACGGCAGATAGCTTATTATTACATTATTAGTGAATAACTTACCTCGGACGACGAGATAAGTCAACTATTTAAAAACTAGAATCAAAGAACAACTTGTGTGGATTTTTGTTGACATAGAATGCTGAGAAATTAAAGTTGGGGCTATCTCTTATCGGGGTAGTGACTAACTATAAAAATTATCATTCTTAACAGCAAGAAAACTCGAAGTTAATTCATTTATGAAAGAACGGAAAGAAGAACGCCAGAAAGAATGAGCCAAGTTTTAGTAACCTCTTTAAAGGGTTACATAGCAAGATTAAACTGAAGAGTTTGATCATGGCTCAGATTGAACGCTGGCGGCAGGCTTAACACATGCAAGTCGAGCGGAAACGATGATAGCTTGCTATCAGGCGTCGAGCGGCGGACGGGTGAGTAATACTTAGGAATCTGCCCAGTAGTGGGGGATAGCACGGGGAAACTCGTATTAATACCGCATACACCCTACGGGGAAAAGGGGGCGCTTGCGCTCTCGCTATTGGATGAGCCTAAGTCGGATTAGCTAGTTGGTGGGGTAAAGGCCTACCAAGGCGACGATCTGTAGCTGGTCTGAGAGGATGATCAGCCACACCGGAACTGAGACACGGTCCGGACTCCTACGGGAGGCAGCAGTGGGGAATATTGGACAATGGGGGCAACCCTGATCCAGCCATGCCGCGTGTGTGAAGAAGGCCTTTTGGTTGTAAAGCACTTTAAGCAGTGAAGAAGACCATACGGTTAATACCCGTATGCGATGACATTAGCTGCAGAATAAGCACCGGCTAACTCTGTGCCAGCAGCCGCGGTAATACAGAGGGTGCAAGCGTTAATCGGAATTACTGGGCGTAAAGCGAGCGTAGGTGGCTTAATAAGTTAGATGTGAAATCCCCGGGCTTAACCTGGGAACTGCATCTAAAACTGTTGGGCTAGAGTAGGTGAGAGGGAGGTAGAATTTCAGGTGTAGCGGTGAAATGCGTAGAGATCTGAAGGAATACCGATGGCGAAGGCAGCCTCCTGGCATCATACTGACACTGAGGTTCGAAAGCGTGGGTAGCAAACAGGATTAGATACCCTGGTAGTCCACGCCGTAAACGATGTCTACTAGTCGTTGGGGGACTTGATCCCTTAGTGACGCAGCTAACGCAATAAGTAGACCGCCTGGGGAGTACGGCCGCAAGGTTAAAACTCAAATGAATTGACGGGGGCCCGCACAAGCGGTGGAGCATGTGGTTTAATTCGATGCAACGCGAAGAACCTTACCTGGTCTTGACATATCTAGAATCTTGTAGAGATACGAGAGTGCCTTCGGGAATTAGAATACAGGTGCTGCATGGCTGTCGTCAGCTCGTGTCGTGAGATGTTGGGTTAAGTCCCGCAACGAGCGCAACCCTTTTCCTTAGTTACCAGCGGGTTATGCCGGGGACTCTAAGGATACTGCCAGTGACAAACTGGAGGAAGGCGGGGACGACGTCAAGTCATCATGGCCCTTACGACCAGGGCTACACACGTGCTACAATGGTAGGTACAGAGGGCAGCTACACAGCGATGTGATGCGAATCTCAAAAAGCCTATCGTAGTCCAGATTGGAGTCTGCAACTCGACTCCATGAAGTCGGAATCGCTAGTAATCGCGGATCAGAATGCCGCGGTGAATACGTTCCCGGGCCTTGTACACACCGCCCGTCACACCATGGGAGTTGATTGCACCAGAAGTGGGTAGCCTAACCTTCGGGGAGGCGCTTACCACGGTGTGGTCGATGACTGGGGTGAAGTCGTAACAAGGTAGCCGTAGGGGAACCTGCGGCTGGATCACCTCCTTATTGACGCATTCGGTCAGCAAGAATTCACAACAAGTTGTTCTTTGATTTTAGTAGATAAAAGCTTTAATAAGCTTTAGAAGATTGTGCAATAGCATAGCTTTTTGAAAATCCTATTTAAAGGATTTTCCTTGCGAAGCTAAAATTGCAATGCAATTTTTTAACGCTTCTCAGGGTCTATAGCTCAGCTGGTTAGAGCACCGTGTTGATAACGCGGGGGTCGGTGGTTCAAGTCCACCTAGACCCACCATATTATTAGCACAGTAGATTCAAAAGCAGATTGTAAAAACGCTCAATGCGTCAGCAAGACTTATAGAAAATTGCCTTTAAGCAATTTTCTCTTGCGAGCCTAGCGAAGCAGTGCTTCGCCCGAGCGGCTCTCAGGGGCCATAGCTCAGCTGGTAGAGCGCCTGCCTTGCACGCAGGAGGTCAGGAGTTCGACTCTCCTTGGCTCCACCATATATAACATATATAAATAGACCCAGAGCTAATAAAGTAGAATTAAGTGATTAGTAACTTAACGATAAGGTACATAAGCAATTACTTACTTCTGTTTTATACAGAGACAATATGACGACTGGATGACAGCGTTATTACTATTTAAAAACATAGATATGAGTTGTAATATGGTTAATAGCCTACCCATCACTGAGTAGGATATTAACCAGATGACTAATCTTTTAACGACATCAGTTGTTATCCCAAGAGGTTAGTTATCGAAGGTAATAAGAGAACTGAATCAAGCGTAAATTATCAAGGTGATATCGTTATAATTGCTATTCATACTTATACCTCAAGTCTACTTGGGGTTGTATGGTCAAGTAATTAAGCGCACATGGTGGATGCCTTGGCAGTCAGAGGCGATGAAAGACGTGACAGCCTGCGATAAGCTTCGGGGAGGCGGCAATATCCTGTGATCCGGAGATTTCTGAATGGGGAAACCCACCTAGCGTAAGCTAGGTATACCAGTTTACTGGTAGGCGAACGAGGGGAAGTGAAACATCTCAGTACCCTTAGGAAAAGACATCAAAAGAGATTCCCCTAGTAGCGGCGAGCGAACGGGGAGGAGCCGACTTAATTTTATGTAGAAGAACAGAGTGGGAAATCTGGCCATAGTGGGTGATAGCCCCGTATTCGAAACATAAATGCAAGCATATTAAGTAGTGCGGAACACGAGAAATTCTGTATGAAGATGGGGGGACCATCCTCCAAGGCTAAATACTCCTGACTGACCGATAGTGAACCAGTACCGTGAGGGAAAGGCGAAAAGAACCCCTGTGAGGGGAGTGAAATAGAACCTGAAACCGTGTGCGTACAAGCAGTGGGAGCGGACTTGATCCGTGACCGCGTACCTTTTGTATAATGGGTCAGCGACTTATATTCTGTAGCAAGGTTAACCATTAGGGGAGCCGTAGGGAAACCGAGTCTTAATAGGGCGTATAGTTGCAGGGTATAGACCCGAAACCGAGTGATCTATCCATGAGCAGGTTGAAAGTGCCGTAACAGGCACCGGAGGACCGAACCCACTGTCGTTGAAAAGCCAGGGGATGACTTGTGGATAGGGGTGAAAGGCTAATCAAACTCGGTGATAGCTGGTTCTCCCCGAAAGCTATTTAGGTAGCGCCTCGGACGAACACCATTGGGGGTAGAGCACTGTTTCGGCTAGGGGGTCATACCGACTTACCAAACCGATGCAAACTCCGAATACCGATGAGTGATATCCGGGAGACACACGGCGGGTGCTAACGTCCGTCGTGGAGAGGGAAACAACCCAGACCGCCAGCTAAGGCCCCAAATTCCTAGTTAAGTGGGAAACGAAGTGGGAAGGCATAGACAGCTAGGAGGTTGGCTTAGAAGCAGCCATCCTTTAAAGAAAGCGTAATAGCTCACTAGTCGAGTCGGCCCGCGCGGAAGATGTAACGGGGCTCAAACTAGGAGCCGAAGCTGCGGATTTGAAAATTGTTTCAAGTGGTAGGGGAGCGTTGTGTAAGCCTGTGAAGGTGTGCTGTAAGGCATGCTGGAGGTATCACAAGAGCGAATGCTGACGTGAGTAACGATAATGGGTGTGAAAAGCATCCACGCCGGAAGATCAAGGGTTCCAGTCCAACGTTAATCGGGGCTGGGTGAGTCGACCCCTAAGGCGAGGCCGAAAGGCGTAGTCGATGGGAAATCAGTTAATATTCTGATACTTGTTTATGATGTGATGGAGGGACGGAGAAGGTTATGCCAGCCTGGCGATGGTTGTCCAGGTGGAAGGATGTAGGTAGACGGCTTAGGTAAATCCGGGCTGTTGTTAATACCGAGATCTGATAGCAAGCTGTACTTGTACAGCGAAGTGGCAAATACCATGCTTCCAGGAAAAGCTTCTAAACGATAGTCATAAACGAATCGTACCCTAAACCGACACAGGTGATCAGGTAGAGAATACCAAGGCGCTTGAGAGAACTCTGCTGAAGGAACTAGGCAAAATGGTACCGTAACTTCGGGAGAAGGTACGCTGCTGGTGGTGAAGGACTTGCTCCGTAAGCTACTAGCAGTCGCAGATACCAGGCTGCTGCAACTGTTTATTAAAAACACAGCACTCTGCAAACACGAAAGTGGACGTATAGGGTGTGATGCCTGCCCGGTGCTGGAAGGTTAATTGATGGGCTTAGCGTAAGCGAAGGTCTTGATCGAAGCCCCAGTAAACGGCGGCCGTAACTATAACGGTCCTAAGGTAGCGAAATTCCTTGTCGGGTAAGTTCCGACCTGCACGAATGGCATAATGATGGCAGCGCTGTCTCCAGCAGAGACTCAGTGAAATCGAAATCGCAGTGAAGATGCTGTGTACCCGCGGCTAGACGGAAAGACCCCGTGAACCTTTACTACAGCTTTACATTGAACTTTGACCTGACTTGTGCAGGATAGGTGGGAGGCTTTGAAGCAGATACGCCAGTATTTGTGGAGCCATCCTTGAAATACCACCCTGGTCATGTTGGGGTTCTAACTCAGGTATAACAATACCGAGGACAATGTATGGTGGGTAGTTTGACTGGGGCGGTCTCCTCCTAAAGAGTAACGGAGGAGTACGAAGGTGCGCTCAGAACGGTCGGAAATCGTTCAAAGAGTATAAAGGCAAAAGCGCGCTTAACTGCGAGACCCACAAGTCGAGCAGGTACGAAAGTAGGTCTTAGTGATCCGGTGGTTCTGTATGGAAGGGCCATCGCTCAACGGATAAAAGGTACTCTGGGGATAACAGGCTGATACCGCCCAAGAGTTCATATCGACGGCGGTGTTTGGCACCTCGATGTCGGCTCATCTCATCCTAGGGCTGAAGCAGGTCCTAAGGGTATGGCTGTTCGCCATTTAAAGAGGTACGCGAGCTGGGTTTAGAACGTCGTGAGACAGTTCGGTCCCTATCTACCGTGGGCGTTGGAAATTTGAGAGGATCTGCTCCTAGTACGAGAGGACCAGAGTGGACGAACCGCTGGTGTTCGGGTTGTCATGCCAATGGCATTGCCCGGTAGCTACGTTCGGATGGGATAACCGCTGAAAGCATCTAAGCGGGAAGCCCACCTCAAGATTAGATTTCCCTTAAGAGCCGTTGAAGACGACAACGTTGATAGGCAGGGTGTGGAAGCGCAGTGATGCGTGTAGCTAACCTGTACTAATTGCTCGATCGGCTTGACCATACAACACCCAAGTGGTTTTGTAGCTAAGCTATCTATAAAGAACTTAATTGTGCGTCTGTCACGCACGCTCGGATTACTTCGAGCGTCCCTTGACAGACAAAACGTGCAATGGTTATTAAATAGAGATAAATTATTTCGATATCATCCTGATGATTGCTTATTAATAGCAACCTTGATTCAGGTTCTTGATAAATACATAGTCAAATCAAAGTTAAGTCAACACTTAACCAACTCATATCTATACCCCCTTTGCTGACGACAATAGCACGATGGAACCACCTGATCCCTTCTCGAACTCAGAAGTGAAACATCGTAGCGCCAATGGTAGTGTGGGTCCGCCCATGTGAGAGTAGGTCATCGTCAGCTCCCTATACC
>NZ_JBXYJE010000024.1:0-2664 GCF_057396285.1 Psychrobacter sp. CX97
CGAGGACACCGTAGCGACAGGTAGTTTGTCTGATGCGACAGACGCTGATGGTGACAGCCTAACCTACGCACTAGCAGATGCCCCAAGCAAAGGTAGCGTCGTGATTGAAGCGGATGGTAGCTATACTTATACACCAAATGCCGATTTTAATGGCACTGATAGCTTTACCTATACCATTGATGACGGTCAAAGCGGCGTGATAACCCAAACCGCAACAGTGAGTATAGAGGGTGTCAACGATGCGCCAGTATCAGCAGACAGCAGTATTGAAGCGGTGGAAGATACCGTCGCGACAGGTCAATTAGCAACAGCCACAGATGTTGATGGCGATGAGCTTACCTTTGCTTTAGCAGATGGAACCAGCAATGGTACAGTGGTTGTCAATGCGGATGGTAGCTACAAATACACACCAAATGCTAACTTTAATGGCACCGATAGCTTTACCTATACCATCACGGATGGCACAGAAACCATTACTCAAACAGCGACTATCATGGTTGCCTCAGTCAATGATTTACCAGTCTCAACCGATACCGCTATTAGTGCTACCGAGGACACCGTAGCGACAGGTAGTTTGTCTGATGCGACAGACGCTGATGGTGACAGCCTAACCTACGCACTAGCAGATGCCCCAAGCAAAGGTAGCGTCGTGATTGAAGCGGATGGTAGCTATACTTATACACCAAATGCCGATTTTAATGGCACTGATAGCTTTACCTATACCATTGATGACGGTCAAAGCGGCGTGATAACCCAAACCGCAACAGTGAGTATAGAGGGTGTCAACGATGCGCCAGTATCAGCAGACAGCAGTATTGAAGCGGTGGAAGATACCGTCGCGACAGGTCAATTAGCAACAGCCACAGATGTTGATGGCGATGAGCTTACCTTTGCTTTAGCAGATGGAACCAGCAATGGTACAGTGGTTGTCAATGCGGATGGTAGCTACAAATACACACCAAATGCTAACTTTAATGGCACCGATAGCTTTACCTATACCATCACGGATGGCACAGAAACCATTACTCAAACAGCGACTATCATGGTCTTTGGTATCAATGAAACCTACAACTATGAATTACAGGAAGTATTTGAAACTAGTGTCATTTCAGAGGAGCAAACTCTAGTCAGTCGACAAACTTCTAATTCATTGTATGACAGGATGTACTTTGAAGTAACTGGAGAAAATGCCAGTGCAACGCTAAGCTTCTATGACCCCTCAGCAAGCTTAGATATAAACGGCAGTTACAGTTTACAAGGTCCTGCTTCAAGTGCTTCAGGCTCTTTAAGTGTTCTATCTGCAGGCTCTTCTTCATATAGCAAAGTACTAGGTAGTAACTTAGCACCAGGTGTATATACATTAGACTTAAATGCTGATGAGTATGGTTCGACAATTAACCTTGATGTTGTCCAATATCAAGATGTTGAGCGTACTGACTTTACAGGTTATGACAATGTATCAGGTAATATTTTCTCTAATACCGATATTACTGTGCCTCAGGATTATGTGTTACAGGTGGGTGATCAGTTATTAGATAGTTCTGCGACTAATCCAGTTGTCATCGAGACTACTAAAGGCACGCTTGAGTTATCGGTAGATGGTTCTTATAACTACACCTCTAACGGTTCTGAAATAGGCGTAGACCCAGAGCTGGTCGCTGAAAGTTTTAACATTAGAGTCCTTGATACTCAAGGTAATCATATTGGTGTTTACCGTATCAATGTTGCACCAGATACCACACCGCCAGAGCCAGGTGAGCTAGTATTCAATAACTTTGAGGATACAGGGATATCTCAAGATGACGGTATTACTCAAGACAATGCGTTTGATTTAGCAGTACAAGGCAATGAAGCGGGTAGTACTGTAGAGTTTGAGTACTCGTCTGATAATGGTCAAACATGGCAATCGGTTAGCAATGGTTCAGTAGCCAATCTGCCGGACGGTGAGTATAGCTTTAGAGCCAAAGTAACAGATGAAGCTCTAAATGAGAGTGTCACAGAGGTTAAAACGATTACGATTGACACTACTGCACCAGAATTGGGGCAGATTCTAAACTTCAATACAGCAACTAACACACTTGAAGTTGATGACAATATCGATGAAGGTACAGTTAAAGCCTATGAGTTAGTTAATGGCTCTCAAACCGAGCTTGACTCAGTGACTAATATTCCTTTTAAAGAAGGTGATTATAGAATTGAAGCGGCAGATGTAGCAGGCAATAGCACTGGCATAGACTTTATTATGTCGACCGCTTCTGAGTACTTTAAGTCGACTGATAATATCGATATAGTCAAAGGGTCTAGTGCTAACGACTACGTTTACGGTGGTAATGGAGATGATATTTTAATAGCTCAGGGAGGTAGTGATAACCTATATGGTGAAGGGGGTGACGATACTTTAATTCATGGGCAGAGCTCTACATCATACAAGTTGTTTAATGGTGGTGCAGGAAATGATACTTATGTCATTAGCTCAGATAATTTCCAAACATCATCTTATCTACATATCATTGATAACTATGGTTCGAACATACTGGACTTGAAGGGCTTTGATATCTCTCAAATAGAGTTAGTAAGACAAGATAGTAACCTAGAAGTTAAGGTAAATGGTGGTACTATTAATATAGGAAGTCAGTTTGCAGATTTAGGTATCGATAATATCTA